>JBOFDR010000208.1:0-1906 GCA_051647205.1 Brevinema sp.
CTACATTCTAAAAAAAAAAAGGTTCTATATGGCACCAAAAATGGTTCTTCGTCGTAATCAAAGAGGAACTACTTTTGGTGCTATATGTTCTGTATATGGTAGCAGTGCTATATAGCACCATAGTTAGTGCTGCTATATAGCATCTTAGTCAAAGAACCGGTGAAGAACCTCTGAAGAACCACTGAAGCACCAAAATTGGTGCTATATAGCACTTAAAATGGTTCCCCTATGATTACGAGCCAAGAACCATTTTTGGTGCCATATAGAACCTTTTTTTTAGAGTGTATGTAACCTTAAGTGATAGACAACTCCCTCTTAATTACATTTGCAAGTAGGCTAACATACAATCTCTACAATTTGATTCTGAGTTGTAAATAATATCCATATTAAAAAATCATGCAGACCTAAAGCTGGTATTGTGATATTTATTATTATTATTTTTTTTAAATCTTACCAAAAAATTTCCAATAAAATATGATCCAATTTATTTTCACACAATCTGGCTTGATTTTCACTGCGAATGTGTATTGATAAATTGCTGTTTCACAATTGGTTGCTGTGTTAACTATTAGGCATATCAACAAGAAACTGATTGGTTGCAGTTGATTGGTCGCTGGCGGTCTACTATTTTCCATCAGAACGGAGAGCGGGAAGCAGATTAATTTACGACTGCAACACTGACATGATTTTCTGGCACCTTTTCGTCGTAAAATGTTGATTTTAGAATACGAAAGATGTTAGAAGACGAAAATTAAAGGTGAGTTTTTACTATTTATGTTTAACATTACATTTAGTACACAAGTTAAAAAAAATGTAAGTATTTTAAGCGAACCTACGTGAAATTAGCCTATGTAATGTTAGCTAAGCACCCAATGATGTTAGCCAGTTGTATAACGTTACACTTTTTAATATTTTTAAACCAGCTAATTACTTAAATTAATTCATCGTGGTACATACATGATATGACTTTTGCTCTCAGCTGCCTCACTAATGAAATGTTATCTCTTAGGGAAAATTTTAAATTAGGAGCGATAAATTATATTTAAATAATGATAAATTATTAGCCTGGATGCCAGCCGAACTTAGCCCCACCAACAACATTTGAGGTTGGGTTGTTCAGTCTAGACTTGATCTGTTGTGGAGCAACTATGCCCGAACAGGAGCTATTTGGACAATCAAATTGTCAGGACGGGCTTTATAAGATGATGGACATAAAATATGTGTTTTTTTTTGGCAGGGTCTAAATATCACATAATTGGGGTTGCTTTAAGTGTGCAGTAGACCCTTTTCACATTTCTGGGTTTCTCAGAGCTGAGGCCGTCATAGTTGGGTTAATTCTTATAGAGGTGAATGAGAGAATACATTAAATATATATTTTTTGTGTGCCTATTTGCTCAAATAGCAAAAGAATAATAGTTATTTCACAACTTTCAAATCTACATGCAATTATTGAACTGTAATAATGAACTGTACTGAAATTGTGACTCTAAAACCATGATACAAACTCAACTAATTAATTTGAACCGTTATATCCCTAATACATTCTCAATGTCTTTCAGATATGGATTTCCACGCTGCTCTGGTTTTACTTCTGATTTACAGAGAGAAAGTGGACAATTGTGTCACAATTGGACAGGCATCGTATGCAAATAATCTATAGTAAGATAATTATTCTGTTTTTCGGAAATATAAATTAAATCCAGGTTTACTTATTATTCTTTTTTTTCTCTCTCTCTCTCATTTTGATCAGGAAGAACCAGCCACACCATATCCAACTGTACTAATTTTGGGAACATCTGACTGGGAACGCGTCTTCAGTGGGAAAAGTGTCTTCAGCACTGTGAAAATAGAGGGATCGGAAATTTGCAGAGCAGTTGGGGTAGAGGACAGTGTTCTTTCTGCTTTT
>JBOFDR010000209.1:0-1825 GCA_051647205.1 Brevinema sp.
AGGAAATAAATTTATATTACGATAGTTTAAATAAAAAAATGGATCAAGTCATTTCAGATCTTAAAGAAGATTCTGACATGATTATTAGTGATTTAATGAAAAGATATGATAATTTTTCAACAAAAGCAAAATAAAATAGTTAATATTTTCATAAAAAAACCGATCTATAAATATATAAATTTATTTTTTATCACAAAATATAAACATATACTAAAGGATTTTTTATGAAAAAGATATTATCTATGACTTTCATCGTGTTATTTATGAGTTCCATAAATTTCGCACAAAACAATTCCATATCCTATATAGAGTTCACATCGATATCAGAGGATTCTGCTCTATGTGGTGAAGACGAGCTTTATACCCCTGAAGCAGATAGTTATGCTGAGGAACAACTATCACCCTCTCTTTTAGAACGGATGTCAAGTGAAGACCAACTAAAAATTAAAGATGCTATTCTTGAGTATAATTTTGAAAAAACAAGAGTAACTCTTAAATTTCGTCCAGCACTTGATTTTGCTTATCATGAAAGAGACAGTGCAAAACTAGAACTTTCTCAACTTGTAAGACAAGATCGTGATGATCAAGCTTATACTGAAGAACTTCAGAAATATATTGGAATAGTAAAGAGAGCTGAGCAAAAAGTAATCAATACTAAAAGTGTTGAACAAAAATCAATCAAAGTCCTTCAAACAAATTTACGTAAAAAAATATATCGTATTGTCAATAACTGGCTCCTAAAATCAGTTCGTTTAACAGAAGAAGAAATTTTTGATATTTTACAAGCTGCTCAGACAAAATTTGGAACAGACCCTATACCAGAACTTAATAAATAAGCTACTAAACTACAAAATAAAAAGCAAGAGAATAAACTCTTGCTTTTTATTTTAAATCGATTAACGTTCAGGTGGCATATTCCGATAATATTGATAAAATAATAAAATATAAATCAGGTAATTATGAAATATTTACTTTATGTTTCTCTGTTTTTTATTCCCACAATTATGTTTGGGAATAGATTGATTCAACTTACAGAAAATAACAATCTTCCAGCTATTAAACAAGTATTACAACAAGGTGTAGATGTTAATGAAGCTGATGAGCTAGGATTTACTTCATTACATATTGCATCTTGGAACGGTTATTACGATATTGCTAGAATATTACTAGAATATGGTGCTAATCCCAATATCCTTACAAAATCTGGTAGTTCTGCTTTAAGATTTGCTACTCCGGTAATTACGAACCTTCTTAAACTCTATGGAGCCTACGAGACGCCTAAAGATCTTCCTGTCCCTAGAGTATTTAATTCTACCAATGTCTACATTCAACAAATTATTCCTTATACAGGAAAGGTTATTGCACCAAGACAAGGAGTTACAAAAGTTATTTCTAATTTTATCACAAACTCTTATTTTTACACAAATACTTACTATATCGATAGTTATCCTAAAAAATCATATAAAGCCCTTGCTTCTAAAACACCAGATAGTGTGAGTAGTCTGTATTTATGGGATGTAAATGGTAATAATGAATTTCACCGCGCAGCTATGTTAGGAAATACCAACAGAATCAAAGAACTTATTGCTAATGGCTTGGATCCTTTTCTTAAAAACAATAAAGGTGATTCAATGATTCGTTTTGCTGTCGAAAATAAACAATTTAGTACAATTCAGTACTTAGTAGAAGAAGTTGGACTTAATATTAATGATGCCAACAATGATCTTACAACGCCACTAATCTTTGCCGCTCTAAATAATGATAGTAATATGATTAGTTATTTTGCTCAAATGGGTGCTAATATTAATGCTGGTGCTATCGCTTC
>JBOFDR010000210.1:0-2554 GCA_051647205.1 Brevinema sp.
TTACCTTTGAATCAAAAGAGTCTTCTTTCAATTCAAAACGTCTTATCGCATCAATCAATGAATCTATTGATTGATCTTCAAAAAACAATCCGGTTTTTTGATCTTGTACAGTTTCACGACAACCACCTTCACCGAAAGCAATCACTGGTGTGCCAAGACTCTGTGCTTCTACAGGAAGAATACCAAAATCCTCTTCAGCAGCAAAGACAAAGGCTTTAGCTTTTCCAATTGTTTCCATTAAAGAGGCTTTGTTTTGATAACCTCTATACTCAATATTAGAGACGTTTTTTACAATTTCCATTACTTTTTTTGAATCAGGTCCATTACCTAAAATGACTAGCTTTTTATCTTTCATTTTAGCAAAAGCAGCTGCAATAAGCGGTATATTTTTGTAAGGAACATGCCGAGATGCTGCTACATAATAGTTTTCTTTATTCGTATATACTTTTTCACTTAATACTACGGGTGGATATATTACAGTACTATCTCGTCGATAGACTTTTCTGATACGATTTTTAATAAAATGAGAATTTGCAATCAAATAATCTGGTCTTAAAGAAGAAGCAACATCCCAGTTTCTTAAGTAATGAAAAATATGCTGTGTATACCATTCTATAGGCGTAGGAAAATTTGCTTGTTGAAGATATTCATGGGTTAAATCCCAAATATAACGCATAGGACTATGCATATAACAAATATGACATGTTTTAGCATCTGTAATAATACCTTTCATTGCAGCATGAGAAGAAGAGATCACGATATCATAAGCACGAAAATCAAACTCTTCGACAGCTTTTGGAAAAAGATTGGGGAGTTTTCGATAAATCTTATGAATCATGGGAATTTTTTGCAACGAACTAGTAATAATCTGTGATGAAGCAAAAGATCCTTTTTTGATTTGTTTTGGATCAGTAAACATTGTGTAAATAGGAGAGTTAGGGTATAATCCCACTATTTCTTCTAAAACATTTTCAGCCCCACCTGTAGTTGTCAGCCATTCATGTGCTAAAGCTATCTTCATATTGTATCCTTTGTATAGAATAATATCTTTATATTCTATACAAAAATATGAAGATATTGTATAATAATTATAATACAATAATAATAAATATTCAATCGTTATGGAGATGCTATGCTGAATATACCTAATAAAAAAAGTGAATACCTTCGTGTCATTGCTTTTGGTGACATTACTGGTGCTGCAGGTCGATCAGTAATCCAAGAGTTAGTCCCAAGAATCAAAGAAGCATGGGAAGCTGATCTTATTATTGCAAATGCAGAAAACACTTCTCATGGATTTGGACTAACACCAAAACACGCTCAAGAGCTAAAATCTTATGGAGTAGATCTCATGACAATGGGGAATCATGTTTGGGATAAACAAGTTTTACGTTATCGCATAAAAGATTTTAATTATATTGCTCGTCCTATTAATATGCCAAGAGAAACTCCTGGTACTGGAGTAGTGTTAACCTCAACACGTCTTGGTCAGTTTGCTGTTATTAATGCACTAGGACGGCTCTTTATGCAACCTTCCGATTGTCCTTTTCATGCTGTTTATGATCAAATAAAAAAACTTAAAGCCAGTGGCATATCTATGATTGCTGTGGATTTTCACGCAGAAGCAACTTCAGAAAAGCTCATCATGGGTCGATTTTTGGATGGTCACGCTAGTCTTGTATGGGGAACACATACTCATGTACCTACAGCAGATGATATGATACTTCCAAAAGGAACAGGATATATTTCCGATCTTGGATTAACAGGAGCTCTACACTCTATTCTTGGATTCCAAATCCCTCTTGCCCTTAAAAAAATGATCTATGGCGAACCTTACCGAAACCATACGGAAACTGTAGGAGAACGTGTCAGCTCTGGAATTGTAGCAGATATTTGTCCCAAAACAGGAACAACAGTTTTTATTTCTAAATTTTCTATTACTTTACCGGCACTAGAAAATCTTCAAGAAGATCCCAACACTCTCACTAAAGAGGAAAATAATGACGAACCAGAATAATATTCTTGAAACCCTAAAAAATCGTATCTCAACCATATATGATCTATATCAGCACATTGACAGTCATATCTATCTTGTCCCTGAACTATTTTGTCAGACAATTAGAGATACCCATCGCTATCTTCATCAAGGAATTTCACATATTAGTAGCCCTATGATTATGGAAGAGCTTGGAATATCTTGCTCAGAAGAAGAATCAAAATTACTCCAAAATATTGAATCTTCTTTACGAAAAGCAAAAGATTATACAGAGCTTGTTAAAGCTTATGATCAAAAAATGCTTTTAACAATTATCAATCGATTTAACGACAAACTCAATACACTTAATTAGTGAGGGTAATATGGAACTATTGTTTGCAACTATGTCTAATGATTTACATACAATTAAAACTCTTATCCAAAATGGTACAAACCCTAATCAGCAATTTGAAATGGGTGCTACCGCATTGATGGTAGCGATTCAAGAAGGAAATATTGATGTTGTGAGATATCTTCTACAAAATGGTGCTAATCCTAATCTCAAAGCAGACGGCGATG
>JBOFDR010000211.1:0-3087 GCA_051647205.1 Brevinema sp.
AATATAATTATCCTGACCATTCACAGCATTTTTAATAGTTGCACAATCACCACCTGCATAGACATCGGGGAAAGATGTTTGACATTGATCATCAATAATAATAGCTCCATTAGAGATCATATTAATACCAGAGTCTTTAGCCCAATCTGTTGCAGGACGAAATCCTACGGCAACAATCACCATATCTGCTGGATATTCTGCTATATTAGTTTTTACTACTTTCACCCTATCTTCACCCAAAAAAGCCTCAACATCTTCATTAAAACGAAGTTCTACACCAGATTTACGAAGAACAGATTCTAAATGTTCTGTCACCTCAGGATCAAAGACACGATGACTGACACAAGGATTTTTTTCGATAATGGTTACTTTTTTACCTTGATGTACCATGGCTTCAGCTACTTCTATACCAATAAATCCACCACCAACAATCACAATATTTTGAACATTATTAAGAGCATTTTTAATCGTAATCCCATCTTCAATTTTTGTTAAACTATGGATACCTTGTAAGTTCATACCAAATATTGGAGGAATAAACGGGTTGGCACCAGTAGAAATTAAAAGTTTATCGTAAGACTTGGTAGATTGTTCATTTGTTTTTGTATTTTTGACATGAATAGTTTTAGTTTTTGGGTCTAATCCTATAATTTCATGGAAAAGACGGATATCAATATTGGATTTTTGGAAAGCCTCTATAGGTCGTACAATCATCTCATTGACATCCGAAAACTCATCTCCAATAAAATAAGGCAATCCACAAGCACCAAAAGAAACAAGGTCACTTTTCTCTAGGACAATAATATTTGCTTCAGGTTGGTTTTTTCGGACACGTATAGCTGCAGACATTCCTGTGGCGTTACCGCCTGCAATCACAATATTCATAGAATTTTCCTGTTTTTATTTTTCGACAATATTTACAGAAAGGTTATTATATATTTTTTCGTCAAGAGTTCCAAGCTGTTTATCCACAACTACTGCAGAAACCATCGCTCCAGCAACATTAATCATGGTACGAGCCATATCAATAATAGGGTCAATAGCAAGAACAATAGCTAAAAGACCGAAATGCTCACTAAGACCAATACCGGAAAGCATAATAGAAGCTGCCATAGTCGCACTTCCTGGAATACCAGCAATACCTAAAGAACCTAGTACGGCAACCACAACTACCATAATAAAAAACTCCATATTCATCGGAACACCGACTGCTGTACCGACTAACACAGCTACCATGGCTGGGAAGTATCCCGCACAGCCATTCATACCAGCTGTAGAGCCTAAAGATGCAACAAAGTTAGCGGTACTGTGATGCACACCTAAACGTTTCTCGAGCGTAGAAATTGTCATAGGAAGAGACCCTACAGAAGATCTACTAGAAAACGCCATTAACCATGCAGAAAGACATTTTTTGAAGAAAGTAATAGGATTAAGACCATGAACTAAAATAATTATAAAATAAACAACTAACATAATGAAAGATGCTATATAAACAATCATAATAAAAGATAAAGCATCTTGTAATGCTAGTAACCCATAAGAAACCAATGTTCTTGCCATTAATGCAATCACACCATAAGGCATAAATTTAATAACAGTCATTGCCATAGACATAATGATATTATAAGAAGCTTCAATGAAGTTAGCAAATAAATCCATATTTTTTTGATATTTTTCTTTGCTACGCATAAAACGAGCAGACGATCCGATCATTGAAGCAAAAATCACAACAGCCACAATATTATCAGTCGCCATTGCAACAACAGAATTAACAGGAATCAATCCAATAAATACATCAACAATATTACTTACTTCTCTTGCTGAGGTAGTTGATCGAACAACTTCAAGAGTTTCACCTAAGTTTGCAAGAAGAGAAAGTACAATTCCAATCACTGTTGCAATAGCTGTTGTAAATAAAAGCCAAAACAATGATCTTTGAATTAATGACTTAATATCTAGAGAAGCGTGAAGATTAAGAATAACACGGATCATCGACACCAACACTATAGGTACAACTAGCATTCTCAAAAATCCAACAAAAGCTCGTCCGAACAATCCATACCATATAATAGTTTCTTGAATCCAAGGAGTATTACTAATAATATCAGAGCTAGGAAACCCAGCCATCAATTGAAGTAAAATCCCTAAAAAAACACCTAAAAAGAGACCAGCCATCATTCGGATAGAAAAATCTACTTTCTTTTTTTCTAATATCTTAACAATAAAAAACATCCCAAACAATAAACATAGTGCCAGAAATGTCATTAATTGAGATAGAGATAAAAAGTTTACAAATAATGAACTTTGAAACATAACACTCTCCTAGATTTAATATATTTTTCTTAATTAAACTTCTTTTTTAATAAAGTTTTGCATTAAGAATTAATACTATAAAAGTATAGCATAAATTCTTAAAAAATCAATCTTATTTTCATCATTAAAATAAATAATTTGTTTATAAAATTATAGATTAACACCTTGTTTCTAATGCCTATCTCTAAAACCTATAGATTACAATTATCATTAAAATCTAACTGCCATGTGCGTACTAAAATATCACACTTTGAGTATTCATTAGAAAAGCACTTAAATATTCTAATTGATGATTTTTAGATTATATATTTATATATTAGACATATATAATACGATTATACTAAATTTTTTACGATAATTTAAAGATAGATTGATCTATTGACTGTTATATTATAAAGTGGAAATTATTAAGACAATTTGATGATTTTATGAAGAGCTCTTTTAAAGAGGTTAGAAATTTTTTATATTGTTTGCGTCTACTAGAAAATATACAAAAATAGTATCTAAAATCTAGGATAAATAAACTTCTTCACTAAAAAAATTAGGATAAAAATCCTAAGATCTCTACCAGAAAATAAAAGATTTTAATAAAAGCACCATAATTATATGGTGCTTTTATTTGTTTTAGAGGATTTATCCTTTATATACGATCTCGTTTGCTAAAGCTTGATCAATAAAAATCACTACATTAGGATGTGCTTTCAAAAATGTACACGGGCACTCCGTAGTAATTTTATCACCAAAAAGTAATGCTTTCATTGCCTCTGCTTTCAC
>JBOFDR010000212.1:0-6187 GCA_051647205.1 Brevinema sp.
ACTTAATATTTTATCAATCATTTTTTTCTTATCTGCAATAGATAACAAATGCCCAGATAAGATATATCGTTCGCCGATACGTCCTTTTTCTGACGCAAGAATAATACCGTTAACAACATCTCGTACGTCGACATAGTTATAGATACCCTTCATTCCAATGAATAAACCATTTATAAGAAGGTTATATACAATTCCTAATTGGGAAGGTAGATAATCAAATGGTCCGATTACACCTGCAGGTTGTACAAGCACGGCGTTAAGACCTTTGTTTTTCACCATATCTAAGATTGCAAGAGTAGCTGTAGCTTTAGTACGACCATATTTCCCAATTGCTTTTGTAGTGGAAATTTCGACTTCTTCCGTGATTGCTTTTCCATGAGGATGATCAGCAATAGCATGTACAGAGCTAGTATAAACAAGTTTTGGGATATTAAGTTCACAACATACTTCAGCAACATTGATTGCTCCTTGAATGTTCACTTCTGCAAGTTCAGGATTGATACCTGGGAAAATTGAAATAATAGCAGCAAGATGATAGACCACCGAGGCACCTTCAAAAGCTTTTGTTAATTCTTCTTTATTACGGATATCTCCATAAACTTTTTCAACATTTAGCCCTTCTAAAGGGATTTCTGTTGAGCCTGGTCTTATTAAAACACGGACAGCCTCGCCTTTTTTGAGTAGTTCACGTACTAATACATTACCAATGTGCCCTGTAGCACCTGTTACAAAAACCATAGCACTCTCCTGTTATTATTTTATTCATTGTATTATATTATTACTTATTTGTAAAAAATTTACAAGATTTCTCCTAATGTTTCATGTAGTAGTCTTTATAAAACTTGATTCTTTACGTTTCCTGTACTATACTTTATAGGCTTTAAGAGATCTCAATTTAAATGTTTAGGAGTGCTTTATGCTGAAGTTTTACTTATTATTAATGCTTATTTTTTCACAACATATTTATGCACAAGAAGAGTTAAGCCTAAAAAAACAAAAAATCCAACAAGAAATGACAAATGTCGAATTACCTAATCCTCCTAAAGATGCTAAGAGTTCTAAAACAGATATTCCAGAAAAACTTCAAATTAACGCTACAACAGAAGCAGTTAAAAAAGAAAAAACAGTCCCGAATAAAGGTAATCCTTACTTTACGATTTCTGGGGGACTAGCTCCATATCAGGCTAGTATAGGTATTCTCAAATATTTTATTCCAGAATGGTGGGGTCATTTAGAATTAAATCTCAGTTTTTTTCCTACGATTCAGGTAGAAAATTATTACTTAGCTAGATCTTTCAATCCTTTTGTTGCATTTAAGATTATCACTGGGTATTCTTTTTATTCTACCCAGATTTTTGAAATGTCTTTATTTGCTCAGGTTCAATTTGCTTTTATTAGTACCTCAGAGATTCCTTTTATTATATCATTAGGATTCCGATTTATATTTCCTTTTATTTGGATTGACTTAGGAGCAAGTTACTCGATATCAGTTACAGGCAATGACAGTCATATATTTAATGGATTTCATCCTACTATTTCTGCGGGTTTCCGTTTTTAATGACAAACAAAAAGAATGTTTAATATTTTTATTTTATTATTGGAAATACTTATGTTACAAATACATAATTTGGCATTTCAAATATTTTTTATTACTTCTTTTGTTGTACTAGGAATCATGATCTTTGGTAAAATTACAGCTCCTTATGGCAAACATATTTCTTCATCTTGGGGTTCCTGGACAATACCTGATCGATGGGGATGGGTATTTATGGAAAGTCCTTCTTCCATTATTTTTTTGATCTTTCTTTTAATAAATAAAAATACTCTAACAAAAGAAACAGTTGTTTTATTTGTGATTTGGCAGATTCACTATGTTTATCGAAGTTTTATCTACCCTTTTAAATCTCCTAATAAAAAACAAATGCCTATTACCTTGATGATGTCAGCATTAGTCTTCCAACTTATCAATACTTATTTTCAAGCAAGCTGGGTTTTTGTTTTCTCACCTAAAAATCTCTATGCAGAGGGGTATCTTACTTCTTGGCAATTTATTTTAGGATTGATTATATTTTTTGTAGGCACCTTTATTAATCGCCAATCTGATAATATTCTTCGTAATCTTAGAAAACCTGGTGAAACAGGGTATAAAATTCCTTATGGAGGAGTATACCATTGGGTGTCTTGCCCTAATTATCTTGGTGAAATGATTATCTGGCTAGGATGGGCTGTCATACTTTGGTCCACTGTTGGTCTAGCTTTTTTCTTTTGGACAATTGCCAACCTTGCTCCTAGAGCTTTATCGACACATAGATGGTACCAAGAAAAATTTGAAGATTATCCAAAAGAACGAAAAGCTTTTGTTCCATTTATTATATAGTATCTTAAAATAAAACTCCCCAATATCGGGGAGTTTTTTGTTTAAAAATTAGTTAATAGTAGCTAGATATAAGCTGTCAAAAGCACCTAGTAAGATAAGATTGTCTTTTTGATCAAGAAATTGAAGGGGAGGATTATCTAATAAATCTTCAACAAAAATTTCTGATTTAGTTGTAATTTCTTTTTTTGAAATATCTAACGTAATCACATGTCCTTTTAAAGTATCAATATGAATTACAGTATTATCTTTTCCTATCAAAGGGGTATTAATTCGATCAGCATACTTGGGATCTTCATAAGTAAAAGTTCTGATATCATCTAAGGTTGTTCTATCTAGCTCAGTGATTGTCCCTGTATTATGTTTTCTCATCCATATTTTATCGGAAACAAGATCTAAAATAGCATTTGTAAATTTTGAAGTTCGGTTAATCTCTTCATCATTTTCAAATACATGAATTTCTCTATCTGTTGGAAAATAAATTGTATTTTTAATGATGATAGGCTGTCTAAGTGTTTTAAATCTACGATTTAAACTAGATAAATAGATGCTAGATTTTTTTGTGATAGGATCAAGTAATAAAGCTGTTTTATTTTGTAAACCTACTAAAATTTGATTACCAACTTTTACTGGGATTGTTTTTGGAGCACTTATGAGAGTCATCGTAGTAGCTCTTTCTAGACTATTAGTATGAAAAGAAAGTAATTGTGATCCTAAAAATACATAAACGAAATCATTTAATAAAATAGAGTGTCTTGGCATTAATTCAGTCATCTGGAATACAGCACGATGAGCCACATCATAATTATAACTTTTCAGTAATTCACCAGTATTGATATCAATTCGTAATAGAGAATCAGAAGTAATAACAATAATTTCTGTATTTGAAACAGGGTGAATTTTTGCTTCAGAGAAAGCTTCTTCTGCAGGAAGAGCATTAATCCAAAGTTTTTTCCCATATTGATCCAATCCAATCAAATAATGACTATTAAGTACTACAATCTTATCACTAATAAAAACCCCATCTCTCCAAAACTGTCCTGTTCTAGGTGAAGGTTCTTGTTCATCCATCGTGTAACGCCATTTAAAATTTTTAGGCAGGTTATCAGTTCGTGTTGTAGTATGGAAGATTCCTGTACTAATTAATAAGAACAATAAACAATAAAAACGCTTCATAAAATCGTTCCTGTCTTTATTTTGGAGTATTAACTTTTTTATTTTTATCTTTTTTTATTTTTTCGAGGAGGATTAGCTCGTTTTTTTATATCTAAAGAAGAATTCGCTTGAATTTCTAATCGACAAAGAATTGCTAAAGTATCTAGTTGTAATTTTTCTTTCATATGTCGGAACATATCAGAAGCACGCATTTTATATTCAACGATAGGACTTTTTTGAGCATATCCCTGAAGTCCAATCCCATCGCGGAGCTGGTCAATATTTCTGAGATGATCTTTCCAAGCACCATCTAAGGTTCTTAATGCAATAAATTTAATAGCTTGACGTAACATATCATTAGGTACTTCTGTAAAACGAGAAAGAATTGCATTTTCGATGATTTTTGAAAGTGTTTCCTCAGTAATGCTAGAAAGCACTTCTTTTGATTTTTCAATCATAAAATTATTATGAAGCCAAGAATGTAATTGATTAACATCCCAGTTTTCTACGCGATTTGGTTTTTCGTTGTATCGTTGAGCATAGTTAGAAAGACATTCTGAGATCATTTGCTGGAGCATTTTTGTTTCATTATTAATATCTAAGATGCTATTTCTTAATTGATAAATATAAGAACGCTGTTCGTTCATTACTTCATCGTATTCAAGAATATTTTTACGAATATCAAAATGGAAACTTTCTAAGCGTTTTTGAGCCATTTCAATGACACGAGAGAACATTTTATCTTGAATTTCTTCATCTTCAGTAAATCCCATTTTTATCATTAATTCTTTATGTTGGTTTATATTTACAGCTTTCATTAAAGGATCATCACAAGAAACATAAAACACAGATGCACCAGGGTCACCTTGACGTCCAGAACGCCCTCGGAGCTGATTATCAATACGACGTGCTTCATGTCGCTCAGCACCAAGTACAAGTAATCCACCAAGTTCACGTACTCCTTCCCCAAGCTTAATATCAGTACCACGCCCAGCCATATTAGTAGCAATGGTTACAGCATATGGTTTACCAGCATTTTTAATAATATCAGCTTCTTGAGCATGATATTTTGCATTAAGAACAGAGTGGGTGAGTTTTTCTTTTTTGAGTAAACGTGATAGCTCTTCAGAAGACTCTACAGAACCAGTCCCTACTAAGATAGGCTGACCTGTTTCGTTAGCTTTTTTAATGTCAGCAATTAAGGCTTTATATTTTGCATCTTTAGAAATATACATTTTGTCAGAATGATCAATACGGCTAACTGGGATATTAGTAGGGATAACAATCACATCTGTTTTATAAATAGAATACAATTCTCCAGCTTCTGTTTCAGCTGTTCCTGTCATTCCTGATAATGTATTGTACATACGAAAGAGATTTTGGAAAGTAATAGAAGCAAGAGTTTGGTATTCTTCTTTGATTCTTAGTTTTTCTTTAGCTTCAATTGCTTGGTGAATACCGTCAGACCAACGGCGACCAGCCATCTTACGCCCTGTGAATTCATCAATGATAACCACTTCGCCTTTTTCGACAATATATTCCACTTCTTTTTGATAAAGGAAGTGAGCTTTGATAGATGCTAGAACATAGTGGATATAAATACTATGCTCAGGAGAATAAAGATCATCAATACCAAGTAATTCTTCAATATGTCTAGTACCTTGTTCAGTAAGAGTAACATTTTTTTCTTTCAAGAAAAGTCCAAAATCGCCTGTTCCTTCGATAAGCTCTTCTTTGTCATTCAACTGAGCTTGTGTAAGTTTTAAGATGATTTTATCGACGGTATAGTAGAGATCTGTAGATTCTTCAGAAGGTCCAGAAATAATCAAAGGAGTACGAGCTTCGTCAATTAAGATAGAGTCAGCTTCATCGACAATAGCAAAGTTTAAAGGGCGTTGATTTTTTTCAGAGGCTTCAAAAACCATGTTGTCTCGAAGATAATCAAAGCCTAGTTCGTTATTTGTAATATAGGTTATGTCACACTCATAAGCATCTTTTTTATTGATAGGGACTAAGGTTGTTTCAAAACCTTCTCCCGTAAATTTTACTTCAAAACTTTGGCGATCTTGATTAATAATACCTACACTAAGATTTAAAAATAAATATATAGGAGCCATCCATTGAGCATCACGTTTTGCAAGGTAATCGTTAACAGTAACAAGATGTACTCCTTTACCTGATAACCCGTTAAGAGTAGCTGCTAGTGTTGCTACAAGAGTTTTACCTTCACCTGTTTTCATTTCGGCGACGTTTCCTTCATGAAGAGCTATTCCTCCATACATCTGAACATCAAAATGACGCATACCTAAAGTTCTTTTAGAAGCTTCACGAACAAGAGCAAATACCTCTACTAAAAGATTATTCAGATCTTCACCGTCTTGGATACGTTGTTTGAATTCTTGTGATTTTATTGATAATTCTTTGTTAGATAAGGGTTCTAAAATTGTTTCAAGTTTATTAATTTCGTCGATACGACTTTTCATTTTTTTTAAGTCACGTTCTTGCTTACTTCCAAAAATAAGCTCTAATAAGCTATCTATCAATGCCATGTGTTTAATCCTTAAATATAGTAATATTAATTATAGTATATGATTAATTGATCAAAAAATCAAGAATACAATCCATAGAAATAGCATTTTACGATCATCTGTTAGACTA
>JBOFDR010000213.1:0-7345 GCA_051647205.1 Brevinema sp.
AACAAAGGAAACATCGGTATTGTTGCTGCTTCTGGTACAGGTCTTCAAGAAGTATGTGTACAGATTGATGCTCTAGGCTGCGGTGTTTCACAGGCGATTGGCATTGGTGGACGAGATCTTTCTAAGGAAGTTGACGGACGTATGATGATGCATGTTCTCAACATGCTTGAAAATGATCCTCAAACAGAAGTGATCCTACTTGTTTCTAAACCCCCTGTAGCCAATGTAGCTGAAAAAATTCTCAAAAAAGTACACTTAATATCTAAACCTTGTATTATAGGATTCCTAAATGGGGATGAAGAATTAATCAAAAAATATCATGCAATTCCTGCTCTTTCTTTAGAAAAAGCAGCTATTAAAGCTGTAAAAGCATCTCTCAAAAAAGATAATGTTATGATTCCTTCTATTCCTCATGATATCGCTACTCTTAAAGCAAAACTTTCTTCTGATCAAAAATATATCAGAGGACTTTATTGTGGTGGAACGATCTGCGCTGAGTCAGAACTGATCATCAGACATGATCTTGGCGATACGTATAGTAATATTGCTAAGTATAAAGAATTTCTCTTAGTAGATCCTGATAAAAGTGAAAAGCATTCGTTAATTGATTTGGGAGATGATTTTTTTACAGTTGGTAGACCCCATCCAATGATCGACCCAGAACTTCATAATGATCGCCTTATCCAAGAAGCACAAGACAATTATGTTGCAGTGATTCTGATAGATGTCGTGCTTGGTTATGGTTCGCATAAAGATCCAACAGGTATTGTAATTTCAGCTATTCAAAAAGCACGTGAACTAGCTAAAAACGATGGTCGTGAGTTAATATTTGTTGCTTATGTACTTGGTACAGACAAAGACTTTCAATTTAAAAAAGAACAAGAAAATAAACTTACTGCAGAAGGTGTGTTGTTTACAAATAGCAATGCCGAGGCAGCAACGTTTATGTGTTCAATTATTAAAGGCTTAGTGGGGAAAAAGATGGATACAAAACAAAATATTTTTTCACAAAAAATAAATGTAATTAATGTTGGTCTTGAATCTTTTTTTATTGATTTAGAAGATCAACATGTCGAAGCAGTACAAGTTAATTGGCAACCTATTGGTAATGGCAGTAATTTACTATTAGATACTTTAGAACAACTTCAAAATGATCCCAAAGTCAAAGAAGCAAATGAAAAAGTTATAGATATGATTTTCCGTGGAGAAGCTTTTTTAGAAGGAATCAAACCTGCTATAGAATGTATCCCAAATATGACTTCTCATACCATTCTTCATGCAGGACCTCTGATTACTTATAAGAATATGGCTGATCCTATGCAAGGTGCAATCCAAGGAGCTTTAGTATTTGAAGGTTTAGCAAAAGATATTGATGAAGCTGATATATTGGCAAGATCCGGTAAGATTATCTTTGCTCCATGTCATGCCTATGATGCGGTTGGTCCTATGGCTGGTATTTTATCACCATCAATGCCCGTGCACATTATCCTTAATAAAACATTTGGTAATAGAGCTTATTGTTCTATTAATGAAGGTCTTGGAAAAGTACTTCGCTTTGGTGCAAATGATAAAGAAGTTATTGATCGTTTAATCTTTATTAAAGAAAAAGTAGGTCCTACCTTAAATAAAGTAATTCAACATATGAGTGGTATTGATATTAAAACCATTATTGCTCAAGCAATCCAAATGGGTGATGAAGGACATAACCGTAATAAAGCAGCCACTAGCTTATTTTTTAGAATAATTGCTCCTAAATTTATTAAACTTGATATTGAAAAAACTTTGGCTTATGAAGTACTAAGCTTTGTCCAAAATAATGACCATTATTTCTTAAATGTTATTATGCCATCTTGTAAAGCAATCTTGGATGCGGCACATGGTGTTCCTAATTCTACTATTGTTACAACAATGGCAAGAAATGGTGTAGATTTTGGTATTAGAGTTAGTGGTGCTCCAAAAGATACGTGGTTTATATCTCCTGCTAATTGTGTTCAAGGACTTTATTTTTCAGGTTATACAGAGGATGATGCTTGTCCAGATCTCGGAGATAGTGCAATCACTGAGACAACAGGTATTGGTGGGTTTTTAATGGGTGGTGCTCCTGCGATTATTCAATTTGTTGGTGAAAATGTAGAAGATGCTCTCAACTATACTAGAAATATGTACTATACCACTACAGGGGAGAGCCCTATTTTTAATACCCCTCCATTGGATTTTAGAGGAGCACCTACAGGTATTGATATATTGAAAGTTATTAATACTAATATTTTACCTATTATTAATACAGGAATTGCGCATAAAAAAGCTGGTGTAGGACAAATAGGAGCTGGTTTAGCAACTCCTCCTATAGACTGTTTTATTAAAGCTGTTGAATATTTTGCTAAGTAATTTATAGGAGATTACATGTCAATAAAAGAAACTATTGTTATTGCTTTAGGCGGTAATGCCCTTGAAAAATCTGGTAATGCAAATACTGCAGAAATGCAATTGGATGCTGTTAAAGAAACAATTTCACATATTGTGAAGTTAATTGATCAAGGTTATGATATGGTTTTACTTCATGGTAATGGTCCTCAAGTAGGACGTATATTAATCCAAAATGATATGGCTAAAAGTGTTACTCCTGTGATGCCTCTTGATGTTTGTGGAGCAATGTCTCAAGGAATGATAGGTTATCATATGGCACAGGTTTTAACCAATGAATTGGCTAAAATAGGACTAGAAAATCCTGTATGTACAATCCTTACACAAACTTTAGTTAATAAAGATGATCAAGGTTTTAATAACCCTACGAAACCTATTGGATCTTTCTACTCTAAAGAAGAAAGCGAAACTCTTGCTAAAGAAAAAGGTTTTATTATGGTCGAAGACTCTGGTAGGGGGTATCGTCGTGTTATAGCGTCTCCTCGTCCTATTGATATTGTTGAGAAAAAAGCAATCAAGATCTTATTGGATTCTGGTGCTGTTATTGTTTGTACGGGAGGAGGTGGAGTACCTCTTATTAAAGACAATAATGGGATTGTTGGTATAGAAGCTGTGATTGATAAAGATTTTTCTGGAGCACTTCTTGCAAAACTTGTTGATGCAAAATATTTTGTTATGGTAACAGGTGTTCCTCAAGTTGCTATTAATTTTGGTAAACCAGAACAAAAAATCTTGCTCAGATCAATTTAAAAGAATGTCAGCAATATATTACTGAGGGGTATTTTGCTCCAGGATCTATGCTTCCAAAAGTACAAGCTGGTATGGACTTTGTTCAAAATAATAAAAACAAAATAGCTATTATTACTTCTCTTGAAGAATTGGATCAAGCATTAGAATGTAAAACTGGCACAAGAATTGTAGTAGAGTAGGGCTTGTGAGATATTTCAAGAAAAATCTTATCAAGATTGCTCGTTCACATATTCTATTTCAAGATATTTGGAAATATCCTCAAATAAAAGTTCATAGTGTGTTTCGACATACTATGAACTTTTCTGTTAATGGAAATCATATTGATACGAAGTATTTTTCAATAGTAGTGAACAGATATACTCCTGTTGCTGGAGCTGTTGTCTCTGACCAAACATTATTATTTGATCCTGAACAAACACTAAAGTATTGGGATATTCAATTTCCTTATATATCGTCAGAATATATGGTTTTTGATTTTTCGGAATCGTATGATTCCTTTGTCCAAGATCGACCATCGTATTTAGTAACTTCTCAAGATCTTATGAAAAAAATTTTCAGGATGACTAAATTTTCTCTCAAAAAACGGACATTAATTGAAGATATTTTTCTGCAAAAAGTCAAAGATCTCTATCGTTCTTTTCCTGATATTCAATCTTCTGTGAATCAATTAGTTGGTCTTGGTCTTGGTTTCACACCTTCTGGAGATGATTTTTTAGTAGGGATGTTTTTTGTTCACCATAAGCTTGGACAGATTAAGGGATTTAAAAATATAGACTTACCACTGCATAACACTACTGAAATTTCTGGATATATGCTCCAGATAGCTCAGGAAGGTTTTTTTGATGAGTCTTTAGAAATACTTTCAAAAGCAATTTACCAAAATAATCATGTTGATATGATGAGCCTTTTAAAAGATATTTTTGATATTGGTTCTAGCTCAGGAGGAGATATTTTACTTGGTGTTCTGATAGGATTATTAGTTTTGGAGTATTAATACATATATTAATCAAGTCTATTACTACTCTAGAGCATTAAGTAAGAGAATCTTTTAAAAAATTTGCTAATTGATAAGTATTCAATATTTTATACGATGAAAATACTGATCAGAAACTTGAAATATATTGATAATTTGATATAATATAACATATTATCAATATATTTGTTCAAGGAGAATTTATGAAGCAGAAAATATCTTTATGGGATTTTTTTCAAGGATTGGGTAAAACATTTATGCTTCCGGTAGCATTATTAGCTGCAATGGGGATCTTTTTAGGGATAGGAAGCTCGCTTACTAGTAGCGCTGTTCAAGATTCTTTACCATTTTTAAAATTACCTGTTTTACAGTTATTTTTTCAATTTATTTCTACTGTTGGCGCCTTTGCTTTTATTAATCTACCTATTTTATTTGCGATGGCTATTCCTTTGGGATTGGTACGTGAAGAAAAAGGTGTTGCTGCATTATCAGGATATGTTGGTTTTGTTGTATTAAATTTATCTATTAATTTCTTTTTATCAGTAACGGGGTCTTTAGCCGAAGCCGGTGAATTAAAACAAGCTGGACAAGCGATGATTATGGGTATTCAAAGTATTGATACCGGTGTTTTGGGTGGGGTGATTGTTGGTTTGATTGTTTACAAATTACATACACGTTTTTATGAAATCCAATTTCCAGATGCTTTTGCATTTTTTGGCGGAGCAAGATTTGTTCCTATCATTACAGCATTGACGTTGTCGGTATTTGGTTTGATTGTTCCTTTTGTATGGCCTATTTTTGATAGTGGTATTCGTGGAATAGGTGCTATTATTCAAAATTCCGGTATTTTAGCCCCATTTTTGTTTATATCTGCAGAGCGATTATTACTCCCTTTTGGTCTTCATCATATTTTAGTAGCAACGGTTAGATTTACTCCTGTTGGTGGAGAAATGTTAGTTAATAATGAGATGATTAGTGGAGCTTTGAATATTTATTATGCTCAACTAGCTGCAGGAACTGAATTCAGTGCTTCAGCAACGAGATTTCTCTCTCAAGCAAAAATGCCATTTATGATGTTTGGATTGCCTGGAGTGGCACTTGCTATTTATCATAGCGCAAAAAAAGAAAGACAACATATTGTAAAAAGTCTTCTTTTATCAGGTGCTATTTCTTCTATTGTTGCTGGGATTTCTGAGCCTATTGAATTTTTATTTTTGTTTATGGCACCAATGCTTTATTTCTTTCATGTTGTAATGTCTGGATTAGGAGCTTTAGTTTTAGGTATTTTAGGCGTAGCTATAGGCAATACGGACGGTAACCTTATTGATCTTTTAGTTTTTGGTGTTCTTCAAGGACTGCAAACAAAATGGTATCTTGTGATACCTGTTGGGATTATCTGGTTTATGATTTATTATATAGTCTTTAAATGGGCAATTATTAAATTTGATATCAAAACACCTGGTCGTGAAGAAAATGCTTCGACTGCTAATACTGAAACAGTGGTAATAAAAAATTATATTGCTGAAAAAATACTTGAAGGTCTCGGTGGAAAAGAAAATATTGTCACATTAGATAACTGTATTACTAGATTACGAATTACTGTAAATGATATGACTCTTATTAATGATGGTCTTATTAAAGATGCAGGTGCTTTGAATATTATTAAATTAGATAAAACAAATCTTCAAGTAATTATTGGACCTCAAGTTCATGTGGTTAAAAGCCAATTAATGAAACTTATTTAAACAACTAAGGTGTTATTATGGAATTCGATACCCCAATTAATAGATTGGGTACTTACTGTACTCAATGGGATTTTGTGAAAGATCGATTTGGAAAAGATGGCTTATTGCCTTTTACTATTTCTGATATGGATGTGTGCACAGCACCTGAAGTTCTACAGTCCCTAAAAAAAAGAATATCTCACGGTATTTTTGGTTATACTCGTTGGGATCATAGTGAGTATAAAGGAGCTATTGTCACCTGGTATGCTTTGCGATTTAGAACATCAATTCAACCAGAATGGATCGCTTATGCTCCTAATGTGATTTATGCAGTAGTACAATTCCTTCAAATTTTAAATCCTCAAAAAGATCCTGTATGTGTTATTACACCATGTTATGATGGATTTACAAAAATTTTAAAAGAAAATACTTTTCCTATGATTACAGTGCCTATGGATCAGGAACAGTTAAATTGGAAATTTTTTGAACAACAACTCAGTAAAAGTAAAGTCTTACTTCTCTGTAACCCAAATAATCCTAACGGATATCTTTGGTCAGAAGAAGAACTCACTCATATAGTAGAGTTATGTAAAAAATATCAGGTATCTATTATCTCTGATGATATTCATATGGATTTTGTTTATGCTCCTCATAAATTTGTTCCTATTGTTAAGATTGCTCAAGAGTTAGATTATTTTAATCATACTGTTATTATTACTTCTTCTTCTAAAACTTTTAATCTTTCTTCCTTAGGAGGAGCTTATATAGTTTGTCCTAATCAAGATCTAAAAGCAACATATCTAAATATTCTCCAGAATAGAGATAGTCTTGGTTCGGCGATGTCTCTTCATGTGGAATCACTTATTGCTGGCTATACTCAATCAGCAGCTTGGGTTGATGAGATGTGTGCTTACTATTATGCTAATTTAGAATTAGTTCGTCAGGCTCTTTCTGAGAAGCAGATTGGAATGGATCTATCCGTTCAAAAAGCTACTTATTTTGCGTGGATAGATTGTACAAAGATGAATCTGGATACTAAAGAAATTCAAGATAAATTAGTAAATATTGGTAAGGTTGCTATTATGGATGGTGATCGTTATCATCAAGCCACACCATTTTTAAGGATGGTGATTGCTTGTCCTAAATGCAAGGTGGAGGAAGGTCTTAATAGAATCTTCCAAAGTTTTAAATAACTATATAGTATACACATCTATATAGTTGGAAAAATTCTGGGTACTATAGGTGTGTATTTTTTAGTTATTTTTAAATCTATAAAATATATAAATATATGTATACATATTTTAATATTAAATTGGATTGATTTAGCTTTTTTAAATATTTTATAATTGTTTATAGTTTATTAAGGAACTTAGTTATCATGGATTAATAAAAAATTTAGCTATTTTGGTAGTTGATAGAATCATAGGGAGTCATTATATGAGATCATATTAAAAATACTATACCGATTATGATG
>JBOFDR010000214.1:0-3555 GCA_051647205.1 Brevinema sp.
TGATTATTTATCCATTAATGTATATAATGTAAGTTGTCGATAAAAATAAAGACCCAAGGATCCGAACGCCAGTACCAGTGGCTTTTGTGTTCGGTCTTGAGTCAGGACGTTGTTATCTCTTTATGAGGTAAATGAAAATATAAATACGATTTTCACCAATTCGAGGCTGGTACTCTCTAATTGATAACGTCCTGCTTTTCTATTTATTTCGCTTTTCGTTAGTTAATTATAACGATTATCGAAATAAATGTCAAGTGGTTTGCAAAAATAAATAACGAAAATCGAGAGTTTGTGAAATGTACGGTGAAAAACTAAAGAGTATACGTGGTAAATTACAATGTTCTCAGAAAGATTTTAGCGAGAAGTTAGGGATTTCAGTGATGTCTTTGTCTCGGCTGGAAACAAATGAAAGTAGTTTGAAAATTGAATTGTTATCGAAAATCGAAAGTTTAGGAATTAGTCTTGATTGGCTTGTTTCTGATAGAGGTGAGATGATTCGTGGAGAGGGTGTAGGGGATCTTATTGTTTCTGATAAGAAAGAAGAGATTTGTTATGTTCGTAAGCTAGATATTTACGCTGCAGCTGGTGTTGGTATTATTAATTATGCTGATGGGGAAGTTCCTGTTTGGGTTGGCCTACCTGCAAGCTTTATATACCCATATAGCCCATCAACTATTGCCCTACTAAACGTTCATGGAGCTTCCATGGAGCCAACAATGCGACACGGTGATGTGCTACTAGTCTCTGAACAAGATACTTCTTTAGTGAGTGAGCATATTTATATCATTCGTATTGGAGAAGAATTGAAAGTAAAGAGAGTAGATAAACTACCAAACAAAAATATCGTAATTTGGAGCGATAACCCACAATACAGTAGACATGAATACACCCCCCAAGAATGGGAGGAGTATCGTATTGAGATCGTGGCTCGTGTTATTAAGGTTATTAAAAATGTGTAGACAAGGATAATATATATGTTAGGAAGAATATTCAAAACTTTGTTTAAAGAGAAGAAAATTGATATACCTATAATAGACTATGAGCAGTATAAAAAGCAGTTTGAAAAAATTGATCCAAGCAAAAATTTACTAGAAAAAAAGCATTTAATAGCTGCTATGAAAAAAGAAGATCCTAGCATGATTGTTGGAATGTTACCCTATATTGACTACGAAATTAATAAAAGTAGAGAAACAGCTCTTCATCTGGCTTGTAAATATAACTATATCGAATTAGTTAAACTTCTACTAGATAAGGGTGCTAATTTTCATAGACAAGATAAGTACGGACGCACGCCATTACATATCTGTGCTATGCATAATAGTCTTAAAATTGCTCAACTTCTTATCGATAAAGGTGCTGGAGTTGGAATCCTTAATAATGCTGGCGAAACTCCCTTGCACAAATCTGCTGAAAAAGATTTTGTTGAAGTATCCGATCTTTTTATTAGTACAAAAAAGATATTAGTCAACGCTCCTAGTAAAAATGGGAAAACCCCTTTACATTTATCTATTGGAATGAACTGTCTTAATACTACAAAACTTCTTTTAGACTGTAAAGCAGCTACATATTTAAGAGATGAAATAGGTTTAACGCCTTTTGATTGTGTGAGAATGAATATTGATATGATAAAGCTTCTTTCCCAATATGGATTAGATCTAACAAATAAAGCTGAGATGAATAAACTTTTTAAAAATGCTATTGATTTCACTGATAAAGACCTTGTCCTATATTTACTAGATTTAGGTGCAGGTGTTAATACCAAGTTTGAATCAGGAGAATATCCTCTATACCTTGCGATTGAAGGAGCCTCGTCTGATGATATACAAAGTTCACTTGATATTATTCAATTATTGATAGATCGTGGTGCTAATCCTAAAAAAGTCAGTGGCATACCTTTACTTAGATACGGCACATGTTTTGAAGCAATTAAAGAGCTTGAAGATACTGAGATAGCTGAAAAGATTTTGAAAATAATTAACAAATACTAAATATATCCTAAAGAAACAAAAAGGAGAGAGAGTTTTAACAAATGAGGATGGGAGCCTAGTGTATCATCAAACTTATTGGTATATCCCTTCTGAAAGTGACATCATTTCTGAAAACACTTCATCAAAAAGAATACATATTCCTAAAGAAAATTTGATACTTTCAGCAACAGATTTTGATCAGGTATTAAGAAAGCAATATAGAATCTATATGGGGAGGGAAGTACAATGAAACCTTCTATTGTAAATTCGAAAAAACTACAAGCATACCTAGCTTCTCATAAATGGATCGCTCATGAAGAAGAGCACTTTATACGATATACACCAGATCTTGAAAATATAGATGTTCCTCTAATAAAAGTTCAAAATAAAGAATTACTTGTACCAAAAGAAATTGTTGATAGAAGTGGGCTATACTCTATTATGGATATCCTTTGGCTAACTTTATCACAAATTTATGATAAGACAGAAAAAGAACTGGTTTTAGAAATTGAAGAGCCTGAAAAAGAAATAGTAAGTATAAGAATAGCTGATGAAGACACTCAAGATGGTAGTATTAGTTATAATCGACTAATCGATCTAATGAGTTCTAGTAAATCAATAATAAGTGAAAATCTTATTAATGTTTACAACCCTAATCTATTACATCAGATAAACCTAAAAAAAATAAAAAGCATATTTCAAGATAGTAAAGTAATAGGCATCGAGCAAGGTAGTTTCATCTTAAAACTTCAAATGCCCTCGACTATTGAATTAAAAGATAAAGATATGTATGATGAAAGAGTTGTTGTTGAAACTATTAAATCTTTTGATCAGGCTCATAAAAATATTAATTATTTTGAAAATGAAATAATTAATGCTGTTCATTCAAATACTTTTCCTTTTGAAAGATTTGTTGAAGAGAATTTTCAAAATATTGAAACGAACGCTTTAAGTGCTACATTTAAAATGATCGATCAATTTCCTAAAAGTACCATCGAATTTTCAACAGCTTCAAGTAAAGATCATATTTTCAATATCAATTCAGCTAAATACACAAAGGAAGGATTGCATGACATCAAAAATACAATTACTAGAGTGCAAGAACAACAGAAAAAACAAGAACGTTTGTTTAATGGACAGATTTTTGATATCATTGATGATGAGATTAGAACAGGTCAACAAACCTTGTCTATTCATATCAAAGACAGGGATAAAAACAGTATCTATATTCCTCAAATTGAAATGGCCTATAGAAGTAGATTGCTAGAAGCTATGAATAAAAAACACCGTATAGAAATAAATGGTCTTGTAAAACAAGAAACAAAAACTAAATTCAAGGTAGTACATCTTAAAAATATTTCTATAAACAATACTAAATAATTTATAAAACACATATAAAGAAAAAGACCCTAGTTTTGGGGTCTTTTTCTTTATTCTTATATTCTAAAAACATTCAGAGATAATAAATTGTTGAGTAGGTCTTGAAAATTCGTTTAAGAATCTAGCTAATGGGGCATCTAAAAAAGATATTGCGGTAGTTAAGCCCAAGTATTTCACTGCCAGTTCAATTGATCGTTGGTCTCTTTTT
>JBOFDR010000215.1:0-2884 GCA_051647205.1 Brevinema sp.
CATGCCGTTATACGAGATCTTTATAAAGATTTCTATATTAAAGAATGCACTGTTAAATACTCTGGACTTGGGAATTCAGGCGAAAATCAATACGACGCTCCTGAGCTTATTATCACAAACTATGAACCTCCAAAAGAAAGTACTCTTTATGATTAAAACAAAGCATAATAAATCTAAAAACGCCCTTTAATAGGGCGTTTTATTTTTTGACTTTTTATCTTCTGCAAAACTAAACTTCTTTTTTCTGCAAAATCAAATTCGGCATGACAATCAAAAAAGGAAAGAAATTTACTACGTATATGATTTTGGAAAATCAAATGCATGGGATAGGAACCCCGAAGATTTACAAAAATATTTAGAATTAGTAAAGGTACATAATGTTAAGGCATAAAATTGTGTATACTATTCTTGCATTTGATAATATGCTTTAGTAAGAAAAATTACAAGTCTTAAAATTATACAAGTTCTTTCTGATTATCTAAAATAACTATTGATTTTACTATATTTTTTCTGAGTAAATTTACAACATGTATGATATATTAATAGATAAAAGTATATTAAAAAATTACTTGAGAATTATTTTTTATTCTCATTGTATTCTGTTACAAAACAAGCGCTAATAATGCCTGTAGGAATAGTAAATAAAGCGATTCCTACCAATGCCAATAAAAGAAGCCAAGATTTTCCCCATAGGAGTAATGGGATATATATCTCCATAACCAACTGTTGTTAAAGTTACTACGCTCCACCACATCGTCGTTATAATATCTGTAAATTTTTCAGGTTGAGCTTCATATTCAAAATTCCACATAAATATTGAAGAGACTAGTACTAAAAATAAGCATAATGAAAATATAATAAACAAAATTTCTTTTTCATGAGAAAAAACACGATATAACATTTGTAAAGATCTTTTATATCTGGGTAATCGAAATACCTTAAAAACACGAACAAGTCGTGAAATTCTAAGAATTCTCAGAATCCTAAGATTCTGTACTTATGAATGAAAGATAAAAAGGAAGTAAAATAAAAAAATCAAATAATAGTTCCCACTTTTTCACTTTATTTTTTATTTAAAATATTGATTTAAAGGGGTTATCCAATGATAATTTTGTTCGTAAAATCCTTTATTAGATTCTAAAATACTTATAAATACTAATATAGTAAGACAAGTATCAATATTATAGTTTATAACTTTGAAAGTTGGGATCTTTTTATGATTTTTCATGAAATTTTTGTAACCTCTAAATTATTATAAATTTATATTTTATTCGGATTTATGTATTATAACAATTAGAAATTATACTATCGTTGCTGCAAAATTTCATACAAATCTGTCTAAAATAGTAAACTTACTTACATATTTATTTGTAAATAATAGCAATGAAGATAGAATTTAAAAGAGAAACTTTGAATTATTCAAAATTTAAGAACAAAATGCTATGATAAATATTTTAGATTTCTATTTATATAGAAATCTAAAATTACCCACCCTAATATTAGGGTGGGTAATTTTATTGTTTATAAGAATCACAGCGTTTTATCCAGTTATCTGTCCAGATTGTTTCATCTTTATCATGAAAATTCTTTGCATTATAGATCCGTCGAAGTAGTATTTTTTTGGCACTTTCAGAAAATTCATCCAAAGCACTTTGCCCAGTTTCTATACCTTGCATATCTTCTAAAACCTGTAATAAACCAAAGCCTTGATTGTTATATTTTTCAGTTTCTTTGGTTCCCTCGCCTTTAAAGTTGATGTAGTCAATAAGAGGGTAGAGGCCTCCTTTTGAATTAAGGACACGGTTGAATTGTTGTTCTACATGAGCTTTATTTTTTGTTGATTTTAACATTTTAGGAAGTCCATCTTTTAAACGTTGATAGATATGCTCTAGCTGAATGTCTCGTGTTTTGTATAAAAATATTTCTAGATTTTTTATCTCTTTTTTAGAAATCTTATATTTAGCGTTGGTAAATTCAGCATAAGTATTCCAAGGAGCATCTTCATATTCATCCATAATACGAGGGAGTTTGATATTTTTTGACCGATATAGTTGTACAAGACTAGGAAAGGTTTCTACATAAATACTTTTGTGATCCTTAGGAAACCAAATAAAGTGTCCAATCCCTAAGGATGGGAAAGGTTCTGTAGGATTCCACCAGACAAGGTACTCCTGATTCCCACCTGTTTCGTTTAAAAAAATTTTTGAAGCAACTTCTTTTAATTCTTTTTTAGAAAAAGATTCAATGTTTTTATTTACAATGTTATCACTTGAAAAAATATCACCTGAGATACACACAATAACTAATATGATCAAATGCATAAAATACTCCTAGATTTATCATTCAAAGTATAGTATATTTTACTTAAAAATCAAATATTTGATTAAATTATATTTTTAGTAGGCTTTGAAGTTAGTTAGGATTTTAACTTTATCGCGAATAATTAATTTACTACTAGGTTTATGTTTGAAAAATAATTTTAGAATATTTCCTTAAACCAAAAACCTCTTCGATATCGAAGAGGTTTTTGGTTTATATTTTAAACATGAAAAATTAGAAAGCAGCTCCATACATTCTTGCACCACTACCACCTAAGGATGGCTTATCTGTATAGTTATCAGGATTAATATGAACCATAAAACTTTTTCCTGTGATGTCAGAGAGTTTGATTTTTTTGCTCATAATTTTTTGATTGACCATTCCTTTTGCATTAACTTCGATTTGAGGAAGGTCACCACGATGTCCATTTCCTTCAGGCCCTAAATGTTTTCCAGTTTTATCAGGATCCCAATGCCCTCCAGCCATTCCTCCAACTATAATTTCACCTTTACTATTGGTAGAAGGTGTGAGCATATTTTTTTCATGAAGATGAAATCCATTCATT
>JBOFDR010000216.1:0-1984 GCA_051647205.1 Brevinema sp.
TCCTTATCCAGTGCAAAACGCCTGATTCGTAATGAAGAAATCTACAAATCTTATAAGTCAGGATCTTCTTATCAGGATCTATCCACAGAATTTCAAATATCAGAACGATGGATAAGAGTGATCGTTGAAATAATGAGAAAACGCTGTAAGAGTTGATATTGCCTATCATTTCCCAAGGTAGTAAGTAAATAGAGAGCTTATTTGAGCATTTCCGAGGGTAAGAGAGATAATTTGAATAAGATACAATGGTACTGAAAAATATAAAATTGCTTTTAAGTTTTATTTTTAGGGGATTAAAAGCAAATTAAAATTTAAAAGATCGATTTTAAAAGAACTTCCGAGGGTAGTTAGTTCAATTAGAATAAAAGAATCCCCCATTTATCGAACACACCGATATCTGGGGGATTAAAGTCAAATATCACTTATAAAAGTTATAAATTTCCGAGGTTAAGGCTTGAAAACATGCTGTAAAGCTTTATTATTAGGCACTATACGCCACTGTAAAACTATACTTCTCACTCTGCAATAATAAACTACTCATAACACTTATGCCAAATTTTAATTCAGTCATACAAAACAATTAGCCCATTATTGAAGCACTTGTTTTTTCAAATAGTCCTCAAAATACAGATCCAAATTCATGGAGTTCCAACTCGTTTAGAGCACTTGTTGATACAGGTGCAACACATTTTGTGATTACCTCTAAAATTATTGACTCTCTAGGATTATTTCCTTTAGGAAAAACAAATATTGTTTCTGCATCTCAAGTTGTAGAAACAAATACCTATCAAGAAATTGTAGGAATTCCTATTACTGAAATTGTAGATCCTAAAAAAGGCATGCAAAAATTACACGCTAAGTTTTTTCCGCTTCAAGTAACAGAAATGCCTGATCTAGGACAGGAATTTGATATACTAATTGGTATGGATATAATACAAAATTGTCTTCTTGTTGTTCACCAAAACTCATTGATATTTAGTTTTTAAATAAAACACCTCACATTTATTTTGTGAGGTGTTTTTAGGATAGATAAGTATATAGTTACCAAAAATTAGGTTGGGCCATATCTAACTATCAAGCAGGTTATTTCTTTAGCAATCTTTTAAAATAAATTCTTCTTAATGAAGACAACAGCTTGTGGGGAAGAAATTCCCCACAACTTATTTTTATCAATCACTATGGAGATCATATGAAATATTGTGAAAAACATCATTTATTTGAAGCCTGTAAATCCTCAGCGATTATTTCTTGGGCAAAAGATGAGCCTAAAGATGACGAAACCGTGATTAATAATCGTATTGAAAGTGCCATATCTCGTGCGAGTGATGAAGTTTCGTTATTTATTGGAAAAGTATGTAGTTTACCATTTGCTGAAGTCCCTGCGGTACTACGAGACATTGCTGTCAAACTATCCCTCTACCAATTACTTTCGCGTAAAGGATTTGCCGAAACATCAGCTGATAATATTATTCTCACTAACAGAAACTCTGCCCTAAAAAAATTAGATTTGATCGCCTCTGGAAAGTTAAATATCTTAAATAAGCAGGAAGATAGTGACGCTAAAAAACATATTTTATCGGCCTTTCCTCCTAGCCCTTATCACAGAGGCTAACATGATTCATTTAATCCAACAAAAATTATCAGAAATGATTATAGCTGAATTTGATATCAAACAAGAAGATATCTACTCTCATCCTCTAAACAATAAAGAATATTGTTTAGTACCTGCCATTTCTATTGTTACAGGAGAAGGAAAAGCGACGAGTGCTTGGGGAAATCCTCAATATTGGAAGGATCAAAAATTCCAGCAAAAATTTTTGATTAATCAACCAATAAACATTACATTTACAGATTCTCATTATGAATCAACAAGTAGCTTTATAGATCATTTTCTCAGTATACTTCCTCGATATTTTGATATTAATGGAATGATGGTAGAGCTCAGTCCAAAAAGTATCAAGTATCTGTTTTCACCCGGAGAATT
>JBOFDR010000217.1:0-4824 GCA_051647205.1 Brevinema sp.
AATTTTGCGCAAGATATGACTTTATCGTACTCTACAAATACTATTAGCCAATCCATATTTATGTATCCTCATCGTACATTAAAATATGTTCATTTATATTCAAAAAATAACGAACCTCTTAATATTGTTGTTACCGTATCACAAGGTGAAGATATTAAGACTTTTACAAATATAGCAAAGTACCAATATAAAGATGGTTCTTTTAGACTACCTATTGATATGAAGATAATGTCTTCTAACAATCTAATAATAGAATTGCGAGGTAATTTAGATAAAATTATACTATCAGATAATACTCTACTAGGTAATTTGACTTCTACCCCTAATCAAAATCTTAAAATATCTATGACTTTTTATAATAATGTAAGTAAAGAACAATATACTCTTCTATATGCTAGTATAATTTTATTATTAATAATGTTTGTTATAATGGTATTAATTTTATCTGAAAGTTTGTATTTTGCAGCATTTTCAATAATATATATATACTTAATAATTCAAAATATACATACTATACCAGCAGCAGAAACGATTTCTAATTTTGCTTATTATGCTTATCATGAATCAATTTTTACAGCATTAAGAACATCTGATGCTGGATATTTTCCGCTTATCCCAAGAGTTGTTAGTTTGCTATTAATAAAGGTATTTAAAGTACAAGAATTATATGCTAGTTGGACTTTTGTCTTCTCTTTTTTCTTTGGTGCGTTAACTACTTCTTTCTTTACACTTAAAATTTTTCATAAAATAATTCCTCAAAATATTATTCGTTTATTGATGGTGTTTTTTATTGCAGTATTTGTACCAAAAGATGTTATTAATATATTTAATACTCCTTATTGGGGGATGAGTATTTTAGTATTAACACCTCTTCTAAACAAAGATAAAATACCTCTATGGCTATATATAGTATTACTTTTAATGATTCCAAGTATATTCTTATCTAAATTGTTATTTTTAACAATAGCCCCAGTATATGGTATTATATTTTTATATTATATCTATCAATGGTTTTTTAAGAACAATCTCCAACAAAAAAAATTAATCTTTTATACACTAGCTCTATTAGGTGCAATGGGTCAAGTTATTTATTATGTATTTCTTTCTTCAGGACATAGTGCCTCGATAGGTAATATAACCACGTTTACCATCTTATATTTATTACCTAATCTAGCCCGTTATATTCTATCTCCTTTTAAAATGAATATTACAGATTTTAAGTCTTTATATATGGGGTTAATCTTATCAGTATTGATCTTTATTTTTATGTATAGAGTGAAAAATAAAGATCAAATTACAAAAAATATATGGAATCCTTTTATACTTACTTTAGGACTTTATGTTGTATTTATTTCTATTTTATCATCAATAAGAGGGTGGGATCAGATGTATATGACAGAGACTAGACATACAATTATACCGTTGATTTTAACAAGTTTAGTTTATGGGATTTTTTTATACAAAAATATTGGTTTAGATAATGTTTGGGAGAATTTATACTTTAAGTACGTATCTTTATTTTTTATTTTTATTATAATTATTACATCTCTTATACAAACAAGGTATAATGCATCTAGCTTTTCTTATGCTGAATATTCAGAAATAATTAATAATAGAGAAAATCCATATGCGATACTTTTTTCTATAAATAAAATCCCTTGTTTATCTTTGCGCTATAATACGGACCAAGTTGGAGATTGGGGTCAACCAACTTTATCTTTAACTAATATCCAACAAGCTAATGCTATATTTATTACTGGGAAAAAGATAACAGAGCAACTAGTAGTTAAAGGCTTTGATGAAAATGGAAGTAATATACTTATATTAAAGGAATTTATTCCTTCTTATAAGACTGTAGCATACTTTAAATTTGGTACAAATACCAATTATTTTAATGAGCTTAGAATATTCAATCAGAATGATACTGATAAGACAAAAGATCTAAGATTTACTTTATTTACAAATATTAATTTTTAGCAGGAAATAATATGCCAATTGAACAATTAATAACCTTCTCTCAAAGTGTAGCTAGTGATGTTTCGGCGATACAAGGAGCCGGTGGTAATACATCTATTAAAGATAATGATACGTTATATGTTAAAGCATCGGGAACCTTGCTTTCTGAAATGTCTGACACAAAAGGATGGGCAAAATTAAATTTACAACAATGGCAAAATGATTTTAAGAGTTTTAATTCATCTATTGAAGATGAGTTTGTTGCTATTAATACTAATAATACAACTGTTGGTGGACGTGCCTCTATAGAAACTGGACTCCATGCTCTTCTTCCACATAAATATGTATTACACACACATTCTGTGTATGCAAATATTTTCTTATGTGGTGGAGAAACTCAAAAACTTATAAAACACATTAATGAGAGAGAAAATGTAGAGTGTGTGGTCATACCTGCATGTGCTCCAGGATTACAACTTACCAATCATCTAGCTCGAGAACTACAAAATATTGATAATACTAAGCCTATTATTGTTCTTTTAGAAAATCATGGCATTGCTATTTCTTGTGATGACATAGATAAGACAATGCACTTACATGATATATTACATAATAGAGTGAGAGAATATTTTGGATTGCCTATATTTGAATCTTTTACAATTGATTCAACTACACTGACACATGTTTTTTTAGGAGATAATTCAGAACTCTGTAGTACCGAAGCTTGGAGAAATAAAGGAAATATTTCTCCTTTGACAAAGCGGTTGTTTGATGATCCAAAAGTTTTCTTCCCTGATCAAGTTGTATATGTGAATAATAAATTAGGTAAACAAATTAAAATACATAAAGATATTAGTAATAATGATTATATTTTATATCAATTAAAAGAACAACAAGCAAAAAACACGGCTGAAATTCTTTCTATGGTTGTTTATCTTTATGAACATATCAAAAAACCTAGATTATTATCAAATGATTTGTGTGAATATATTTCTAATATGTCTGTTGAAAAATATAGACAACAGTTGGAGAAATAAATGAAAATAGTAATTCCTATGTCTGGGTTAGGCAGCAGATTTGCTGCTGCTGGGTACTCAGATCTTAAACCATTAATTAAAATCCATGGTAAACCAATAATTGAATGGGTTGTTAATATGTTTTTTCAAGACGATGAATTTATCTTTTTGTGTCGAGAGGAACATCTAAAAGAAATACAAGAGATGCGTTCTATACTTGAAAACCTAGCTCCAAAAACAACTATTGTTTCTATTAAAGGTGCTAAAAAAGGTCCTGTATGGGCAATTGCTCAAGCTTATGAATATATCAATGATAATGAACCAGTAATCTTAAGCTATTGTGATTATTTCCAAATTTGGGATTATAAAGACTTTTATCAATGGGCAAAAAACACTAATTGTGATGCATCAGTAATTTGTTATAAAGGTTTTCACCCTCATTTTCTAATTCCCGAGAATCTTTATGCCTCATGTAAAGTAGATGAACAAAACAACCTTATCGAAATTCGTGAAAAATTTTCTTTCACAGAAAATAAAGGTCTTACACCTCAATCAGGTGGAGCTTATTATTTTCGTACAGGAAAGATTGCTAAAAAATATTGCACAAAGCTTATGGATAAAGATATTAATCTTAATGGAGAGTATTATATTAGTCTAGTGTACAACCTACTTGTGCAAGATGGCTTGAATGTAAAAATCTATGATGAAGTACCGCATTTTTGTCAGTGGGGGACTCCTCGTGACTTACAAGACTATCTTCGTTGGGGACAAATCTTTCTAGGAGAAAATAATGGTTAAAATTATTCCTATGGCTGGAGCAGGACAACGTTTTGTAAATGAAGGATATAAAACTCCAAAACCTTTATTACCAATAAATAATCAAGCGATGGTTATTGCAGCAGCTGATTCTCTGCCTCAAAGTGAGAAGACGATTTTTATTTGCCAATCTGACCATGTTGAACAATTTGGGCTTACTGCAGCACTTTCTTCTTATGGAGAAATATCTACAGTAGAAGGACTTACAGAAGGTCAGGCTTGTACATGTATGATAGCAAGTGAGCAAATATCAGCTAATGAAGAAATCATTATTGGTGCATCTGATAACGGATTGATTTACGATAAAGAGCTTTTCCAAAACCTTCGACAAGAGGCAGATGTATTGGTGTTTGGTTTTACAGCTAATCCAGCAGTTATCCAAAAACCAGAAGCTTACGGTTGGATACAAGTTGATAGCAATAACAATGTTACAGGTGTTTCTGTTAAAAAAGCAATTAGCGATACCCCACTTAATGATTGGGCCGTGGTAGGAGCATTTTATTTCAAACGCAATCAAGATTTTATGAATGCCGTCAATCAAATGATAATGAATAATACAAGAATCAATAATGAGTTTTATGTCGATGAATGTATTAATAATGCTATTTCTATGGGATTAAAAGTCAAACTTATGCCCGTAGAACACTATATCTGCTGGGGTACACCAAACGACTATGAGACATATATCTATTGGCAAAAATATTACCAACAAGAATTACCAAAATATTTAAAATATAACATAAAAAGACTAATAATATGAATAGATAGACACTATATTGTAAAATTATATCTTTAATATATTTTATATCTTTATTACCATTTTACAATATTAATTATTATGTGCCAGATACATTTCATTATATTGATTGGGCTCAGCACTCTTTATCTGCATATAATACATACTCATCTATGTTTATTGCTAAAATTCTTGTTATATCGCCTTTTATAGCTCATATAATAGTATTACTATTATTATCACTTTCTATGTACATTCTCATGATATTTTCTATAAAATTTTTACAATTGCATATTTCAC
>JBOFDR010000218.1:0-1698 GCA_051647205.1 Brevinema sp.
ATGAAACAGGAAATGAAGACACATGTACAGCAGAACCTATACTTAATGTAATAATATTCATACCAAAACGATCAAATTTTGATGTGTTTTCAGAGGAAAATATCGGTGACATAAAACTCATAACTACAATAATCAAAAGGTACAAAGTATTGCTCCTCAAATAATTCATATTATAATATAACATATATTATAATAGAAATCCAAGTCCCACTGTAGAAGTTATAAGTAATGATGTGTCCACATATAGGCCAACAGTGAATAAAAACATTTTGGTCTCTAATACAAACTTAGGATGAAAACCAATATAAAATGGCAATCCTATAATGGAATTCGGTGCATATCCTGCATGAAATTCCACTAAATACCCTACGTGGATATGAGGATTGCGTCTGGATTGAGTTAATTTTCCATATCCAACATGAGCACCGAACTGTGTATTATAGCTAGGCACATAGTTGTCTCGAGGGTGCACTGAATTGTTGTAATTTCTCACAAATCCGACATCTAAGCCAAAACTAATAAGATTATTATTTTCGTTAGCAATATAAAAAGCTAAGGGAAATAATGACAAATGTAACCCAACTCCCATAGATAAAGGTAAGACATTCATTCCAAATCGAGTAAACTTATTTTTATTGATTGGTGCTGCTTGAGTTGTTTGAGCACTAAAATCTTGTGCAAACATAGCAGTGCTACATAATATTAACAATAAAAATACTTTTTTCATTTTTATCTCCATAAATTGATTGTAATCAATATTATAATCAACTATTTTACAAAAATCAATATTTTTATTTATATGAGTTTTTCTAGTCAATAAAATCTAAAAATTCTTTTACTCTGGTTGGATTTTGAAGTTTTCGTAGTGCCTTACTTTCTATCTGGCGAATACGCTCACGTGTTACTTGGAATAAATATCCTACTTCTTCCAAAGTATGGATATATCCATCTTCTAAACCAAACCTCATTTTGAGAACACGTTGTTCTCTTAATGGGAGACATTCAATAATTTCTTTTAGTTTATCACGAAGCATATTAGACATTGTCGCACTAATAGGAGAAGTGATTTTAATATCTTCAATAAAGTCTCCTAAAGACGAATCTTCATCCCGACCTACAGGAGTTTCAAGAGAAACTGGATCATTTGCAACACTTCTAATTTGACGGACACGAGAAACAGTCCAACCTAGTGCTTGAGCAATCTCTTCTGTTGAAGGAGAACGACCAAGATCTTGAGTCATGGTGGTTTCAAGTTTTTTTACTTTATTGATCTGTTCAATCATATGAATAGGAATACGAATGGTTCTAGATTGTTCAGAAATTGCACGAGTGATTGATTGACGAATCCACCAAGTAGCATAGGTAGAAAATTTATATCCTTTTTTATATTCAAACTTATCTACAGCTCTGATGAGACCCATATTTCCTTCTTGGATGAGATCAAATAGATGAACACCTCTGTTCATATAACGTTTTCCAATACTTACAACAAGTCTAAGGTTAGCTTGCACAAGTTCTTTTTTGTATTGCTCGACCACATGGCGAGCACTTTTTACTTGCATTGCCCAATCTGTAATTTCTGCAGAGGATGCTTTGAAGATATCTTCAATTCTACGAATACGATCCTTTTTTTTATTGATTACTTCAGTAACACTTATAAGCTGTTCGTTATCAGGATTTTTTTCTGCAGCAATGATG
>JBOFDR010000219.1:0-4002 GCA_051647205.1 Brevinema sp.
ATTTGATGCATAGCATCCCCCTAGATCTTTGTGTTATGTTTTATTTTACTAATATATTTTCGACAGATTCTTTTAAGAATGCTTCGATCTCTCTACCGTCTGTCATAGCTAGAACTTTTTTAGCTATTTCTTGAGCTTCTGTAATACTAGTAGATCGGATTACTTCTTTTACTTTTGGGATACTGATAGCACTCATGCTAAGTTCTGTTACTCCAATTCCTATTAAGAATAAGGTTGCTAAGTAATTACCTCCAAGTTCTCCACAAACACCAACCCAAACTCCTTTTGCATTAGCTGCAGTAGTAGCATGTGCCATCAGACGAAGAACAGATGGATTAAAAGAATCATAAAGTGAAACAATATGAGGATTTCCACGATCCACAGCGAGTGTATATTGTGTGAGATCATTTGTACCATAGCTGAAAAAGTCCACAATATCAGCTAACTCACCTGCAATCATAGCAGCAGCTGGAGTTTCGATCATAACACCAGTTTGGATATTAGGATCAAATGGAATGCCTTCAGCTTTAAGTTCTGCTTTACATTCTTCAAGAAGAGCATTTGCTTTGATAACTTCACCAACAGAAATTACCATAGGATACATCACCCCTATTTTTCCTTCTGCCGAAGAGCGTAAAATAGCACGTAATTGAGTTTTAAAAATATCAATTTTATCAAGACATACACGGAGTGCTCTCCAACCAAGGAAAGGATTAAGCTCATGAGGAAAAGCAAAATAATCTAAAGATTTATCTCCCCCGATATCTAATGTTCTGATAATAACTAATTTATTATCAAACGCTCGGACAACGTTAGAATAAGCAATAGCTTGTTCTTCTTCTGAAGGCCAGTTTGAACGATCCATATACAAAAATTCTGAACGATAAAGCCCCACTCCTTCAGCACCTTGATCAAGAGCTGGTTTTGCATCAATATCTGTTCCAACGTTAGCACATAAATCAATATGGACTCCATCTTTTGTTACACTTTTTAACTCTTTTAATGAAGCCAAACGAGCCTGTTCTTTTTTATGATTTTCTAATTTTTTATTATAAAAAACTGTTTGCTCAGAAGTAGGATCAATAATAATATCACCGGAAGAAGCATCTAATATTAAGGTCTGACCGTTAGAAACATGTTCTAAAAGTTCTGGTGCCCCAACAATAGCTGGAATTACTAAAGTACGCGACATAATAGCAACATGAGATGTTGGCCCACCTTCTGCCGTCACAAATCCTAAGACTTTTGTTTTATCCATTTGTGCAGTATCAGAAGGAGTTAGGTCAAACGCAACAACAACACAAGGATGTTCAATTTCTGATAATTGAGGAATATGAATCCCTAAGATATTAGCAATTAATCGGTGAAAAATATCCTTCATATCTGAAGCACGTTCACGCATATAACTATCATCCATATTAGCAAACATTTCAATATATTGATCAGCAACCATACGTGTAGCCTTATCAGCAGCGTAGAGGCTATCTTTGATAAGACCTTTTACTTCTTCTTCAAGAGCTTCGTCTAAAAGAATTTCAAGATGGCCATCAAAAATCTCAGCTTCTTCAGCACCAACATTTTTTGCAGTGATCTCTTTAATTCTTTCTAATTGTTTTCGAGCCTCTTCACGACCTTGATCAAATAAAGCAACCTCATCTTGTACTTGAGATTCAGCGATTGGCTTTTCATTAATATTAATCTCTGGCTGAGCAAATATAAAAGCTTGTCCAGATACAACACCTGGACAAGCAGAAACACCCTTAATAATTTTTGAACTCATTCAAAAACTCCTATATTTTTTTCTATTCTTAATCTATTATTTTTCTTTAAACGATATATATGATCCATTAGATATCACACCTGTAACAAATAGGTTTTCATCTAAAATTGTTAGATCTGCTTTATAATTTGGTTTAATATAACCATATTCATTATCTTTTTTAATAGATCGTGCTGGATAAAGAGAAGCCATTTTAAGAGCATCTACAAGAGGAATTTTTGCATAATTAACAGCGTTTCGAAGACACTCATCCATTAAAGTAGCTGCACCAGATAAGGTACCATCTTCAGCAAAACATTTTCCATCACGATGAGTAATAATACGTCCACCAAATTCAAAGGTCTCAATATCTGTACCTGCAGGAGCCACAGCATCACTGACAAGGAAAAGATGGTTACCAAGTGCTTTATAAGCAATGTCAACAGAAGCATAATTACAATGCTCTCCATCGACAATAATCCCTGCATAAATATTTTTACTATCTAAAACAGCTCCTAAAGCTCCAGGTTCTCTAGAATCAAAAGGTCTCATTGCATTATAAAGATGTGTTGCCATAGTAACACCTGAAGGGATTTTTTCTGTGATTTGCTTATAAATCCCATTGGTATGACCCATAGAAACTATTACTCCATTTTCTGCTAAAAATGCAATATCTGCAGCAGTATTTTCTTCAGGTGCAAGAGTCACTATTTTTCTATCTATTTTTGCATTAATAATCGCATTAAGCATTTCTTTAGATGGTTTTCTGATATATTTTTCTTCGTGAATCCCTTTTTTAATTTTAGATAAATAAGGTCCTTCAAAATGCCAACAAATAACACCTAGTAAATGAGGATTGATCATGTGATTGATGAGATCGATTGCTTCGTACATTCTTTGATCACTAGAAGTAATTAAAGTAGGAGCAAAAGAAGTTACCCCATGTTTTAATCCTGTTTCATACATAACTTTCAAGGTATCAAGTGATATATCATGATTGATATCGGCACCACCACAGCCATTAAGCTGGAGATCAATAAATCCTGGAACAATTAACTGACCTTTTAGATCAATTTTAGAGATGACAGTATCTGAAGATAAGTTAGTTTCGATACTTTTGATTCTATCATTTTCAATAATAACAGCTGCATTTTCAATGAATTTTTTACCATCAAAAACTTTTCCATTTACTAATGCGTAATAAGATTGATAAAGTCCTTTTACAAGAATTTTAGGATGAAGACTTTTCGCTTCAACTTCTTTATGATATCTATATGTTTTTAAGCGAATATCAGAAACAGCTTGTTCATCAGCAATAAATGTAGTTTTGGAGTGCATTTGAAGGATAGATGCTGGATAGAGATGATTGATACCTTCTTCAATAGAAATCTGAAGGGCACGAGATTTGGTATTTCCTTGCGCTAAAACAATCACTTCCTTAGAATCCATGATTGTCCCTAAACCGATAGTGAGTGCAGATTTGGGTACATTATCAACATTATTATTAAAAAATTTTGCATGAGCGACTCTTGTTTCAAAAGTCAACTCCTTATCTCTAGTACGCGATGTTAAGGAAGATCCAGGTTCATTAAAAGCTAGATGAGCATCAGATCCTATGCCACAAATCCATAAGTCTGCTTTATTCAAATAAGATAAATAATCTTCAAAAGCCTTACATTCTGCCTTTAGATCAGTTTTTTTACCATCTAAAAAATAAATATGATCTGGAGTAACATTGATAAATTTTAGAAAATTTTCATAGAGAAAGTAGTACATACTTTGAGAATCTTCATGACCGAATCCTATGTATTCACCTGAGTTCACAAAATATACATTTTCAAAAGACAAAACCCCATCTTTATAAAATTGTATAAGTCTTTGATACATAGGCAAAACGGTTTCACCACCTGAAAGTCCTAAAACAAAAGGTGTTTCTTGTGTTGGAGATGCATTAAGAATTTTTTTAGCAACATAATAAGAAGCCCACTCACTAACATGCTCTTCCGTAATAATTAATCTCATGGAATCCTCTGTATATATTACTTTATTTATAAATAATAACTATAAAAATCATATAAATTGTTTAGTCAAAAATCGCCCAGCAACTTTATCGATCAAAAAAGTTGATGAAGAGTGCATTTGAAGAATAGATGCGGGATAGCCATCTGATATACTGTTTTCTAAAGAGTTTTTAACAGAAAATGCTTTTTGATAACCATATACAGCTATTAAAATTTCTGTAG
>JBOFDR010000220.1:0-5588 GCA_051647205.1 Brevinema sp.
AAGCTCTTATTTGTAGTTGCTTTATCCAGAGCATCTGAACATATTTTCTTTTCTCGTACTCCTTCTAATGAACGAGGAGTTTATTTAGCAGGCTCTCATTTTCTTCAAAAAATCTTAGGAAAAGTAAGTAGTTTGGAGCGTATTCCTTACTATAAAGACGCTCCCTCATCTTCGACATGGGATAATCCAAAAATATTTGAAATTTCCTATGAACCTTCTCATTATTATGAAGAATCGTTAATCCCTTATATCAGTAATAACTCAAACTCATCACAAATTTCTGATGCTCGTAACTATATAAAAATAATTGAAAAAACTAATAAAGCATATCAAGAAGAAACACAAATTCCGGCTGAAGGTGCACAATATTTTGGTATTCTATCTCCAAAGAATAAATTTACTCTTGATTTCAATCAGCCAGAGATCTCTATTTCTTCAACAGGATTAGAGAGTCTTGGTCGTTGTCGATACAAAGGTCTATGGGAGCGTCTTTGTCGTCTAAAACCTTATGTTTTACCTACATACCATCCTGAAAACATAGACTACGGCAATTTATATCACTCTGTACTAGAAGATTATATTAAGGAAACCAAACACCTTTCAGCAGCAGAATGTCTCGATCTTAGTAAACTAAAAGAAATTTTGAATAAATTTATTACTCAATCATCCTATGAGCAAGTATTCAGGATCGATTATGAGTACATTCTTACTATTTTAACAAACTACCTTCAAACTCAAGAAAAATCATTTCGTGAAGATCAAGATCCCTTATTTTTTGAAGTTTCATCAGGTAATAATGAGTTATCTAATAACATAATTAATATTAATAAAGAAATTTCTTTACAGATTAAGTCTAAGATTGATCGCGTTGATCAGAACAAATATGAAGATAGTTACCAAATTATTGATTATAAAAAGCGTGGGAGCTCGTATAAAAATTACCAAAAGATACCTTTTAATCTTTTCCAAGGTTTTTTATATGCATCTTTACTAAGTGTAAACGGCAAAAATCCTGTTAATAAAATTTCTTATGTTTTATTAGAAAACAATGAGACTTTTCAAGAGTTTCCTAACAAAAAAATGAATAGTATCACAGAATTCACCAATTTCAAAAAAGAAGAAGTGGCTAGTCTTATCAAAATACTCAAAAACGGGGATTTTTCTCCATACACAACCAGTATAAATCTTGGAGAAGAATTATTAGAACTTTTCCACACTTATATCAATGATAAAAAGACACCTACTGAATATGAAAGCAAATGTGCTTTTTGTGAATATGAGCGAATTTGCTTACGAAAAAACAAACTAACAAAAAAATATTGATTTAAAAACAAAAACCCCCTATTTTAGGGGGTTTTTGTTAACCAGAGTAATTTACTACAAAGCCCATTTTCTCAGCAACAATATTAACATCTTCATTAATGATCAAATCGGCTTCCCGATCCAATGTAGTTTCGGATTCGTTGATAATAACAATTTTCGTATTATCTTTACAATAACCAGGTAAACCAGCTACGGGATACACACTTAAAGAAGTGCCTATAACAATTAATAAATCAGCTTTTTGAATTTCGGTAAGAGCTTTTTCTAGATCTTTCACATGTTCACCGAAAAAGATGATGTTAGGTTTCATATATGAGCCACATTGGGTACAACGTACTCCTTTTTCAACATCTTCCATTTTAACCTCAGAAGTATCACAAAAATGATATACTGAATCTATACACACAAATCTACGAGTATGACCGTGAACTTCAATAACATTAGTATTTCCGGCTAAGGTATGTAGTCCATCAAGATTTTGAGTAATGATACAAGTCAACTTTCTCATATCTTCAAGTTTTTTGAGCATATAATGCCCTTTAGTGGGGTGTGCATTTTCAATTTGAGGATAGAGGCGAGAAAAGAATCTTCCAAAAATTGTTGGATCTTCTTTAAAAACATTTAAATCAAAAACACGCTCTCCATCAATAGATGGATCTGCATAGATCCCTTTTGGACTACGGAAGTCAGGAATACCTGCAGCTGTAGACATTCCAGCTCCTGTTAATGCCACAATGTTTTCAGATTTCAATATTAAATCCATTAGTTGATCATATTTTTGCCTAGACATGTTCTCCCCTTTTAACTTTAGATTTTAATTATTTTAAGAAATTTTAATTTACCCATACGAACCACGGATGTTTGTTCTATAATAATATCTTCAGAAATTTTTTGATTATCTATAGAAACAGCATTTTGAGCAATCAATCGACGTACTGCACCCTTACTACTAGCTATACCAGATTCTATCAAGCAATCTACAAGAGATTTAGCAGAATTAATCTTTAATTCTGGCATATTTTCAGGGATACCTCGATTTTTAAAAATATTTTCAAAATGAACAAATGCATGTTCTGCAGCATCAGCAGAATGATAATCTGTAACAATTATTTTTCCAAGCTCTACTTTGAGGTTTCTTGGATTTTCACCACTAGCAAGGCGTTTTTTAATTTCGATTATATCGACATTTGTTAATAAAGTAAAATATTTTTCGAGTACAGAATCAGGAATACTCATTATTTTACCAAACATATTTTCAGGATCTTCTGTTAATCCTATATAATTATTAAGCGACTTACTCATTTTTTGAACACCATCAGTTCCTTCAATGATAGGCATAGTAATGATACATTGAGGTTCTTGACCTAATGCTTGTTGAAGAGAGCGACCAAAAAGAAGATTAAATTTTTGGTCAGTTCCACCTGCTTCAAGATCAGCTTCTAAGGCAACAGAATCATAAGCTTGAGCTAAAGGATACATAAATTCCACCAATGAAATGGGTCTATGTTCATTAAAACGTTTAGAAAAATCGTCTCTTTCTAAAAGTTGAGCTATAGTAATACGTGCTGTCAAACGAATAAGATCAGCAAAATTAAGTTTATCTAACCATTCAGAATTAAAACGAATTTCTGTTTTTTGAGGATCTAAAATTTTAAAAAGTTGTTGTTTATAAGTCTCTGCATTTTGGAGTACAGTTTCTCTATCAAGAGGTTTACGCCCTTCACTTTTACCTGAAGGATCTCCAATCATCCCTGTAAAATCACCAATAACAAAAATAATCTGATGGCCAATGTTTTGAAATTCTCTTAATTTCCTGAGTACAACAGAATGTCCTAAGTGAAGATCTGGCGCAGAAGGATCTGCACCTAATTTTATTTTAAGAGATTGTTTTTTTTTCAGTTTATTGATAAGTTCATCTTCAGGCAATAAATCTATTGAATTTTTTCTAAAAACCAATAATTGTTCATCTATACCTATCATACAATACCTCATGAAAATAAATTATCTCTTATGTTATTATATTATAGAATATTTTATTTTTTTTAGCAAAAAAAAGAGGCTTGTTTAAGCCTCTTTTTATATTTTATTCTTAAATTAATACGATTTCGGATTTTTTATTCAGCATAAGCATCTTCTTCATAATACTCATCTTCACCACCCTCTTCTTCAATTTCTGTAATTATTTCTTCTGTTACTACTGACTCAACAATTTCATCCTCATATGCAGGAACTTCTGGCTCAGAGGTAGGGACTGGTGTTAAAGGTGGAGCAGGAGGTGGTGTAGTATTTGTATTTGCTAAAATCTCATCAAAAAATCCATTTTTAGGAAATTTATCCTGTTCTTGAAATGTTTTTACAAGAGGATTGTTAATAATAGAATCATAGATTTGCAGTAAAATTTTTATATAATTTTTATTTCTAACACCTAATAAATAAGGTTTTGTACTACTATCAATAAGACGATGTGTCACATTAAAAGTATCTTGATAAGGATTGTTTGCGTTAGGAAATGCAGAAGTTTCACCATAAGCTTTTAAGTTACTAATTTGATCAGTTGTAAGAAGAACGGTAGATCTCCATTGAGATGTGCCATTAGCATAATTCAAAAAAGTCTTTGTCGCTGGGATAAGAAAATCAATAGATGGTAAACCAATAGCAGAAAGCGTTGTTGAAATCCAATCATCAGGAACAAAACCAATATTACGATGCTCAAAAATAAGCCCAAATCGTACTTCTAATGTTACATTATTAAAGACAACAAAAGGAATTGCATTCCAGATGCCATAATGGAGCTGTTCTCGTCCATATCCTTGAGGAAAATAAGTTGTTACCTGCCCTATTTTAACTTCTTCAACAAGCTCAGGAACTGATAGTAATGAGGAAATGCCAAGAGGTGCTTGGTCAAAAAAACGCCCTTGCACATTAATATTAGCAAAATTCTGAGATGTATTGGTAGAAAAATTAGTAGGAATTACTCCATCTGACACAGCTTGTCTAAGCTGCTGATCTAGACTTTGAGCAAAGCTTTCTTGAGACAATATAAATAGAACAAAAAATAAAGAAAATAAAAAAGTATAATTTTTCATCATTACTTTACCACAACATTTAATAATTTATCTGGAACAACAATAATTTTTATAATCTGCTGATTATTGATTTTATCTTTAATTTGATCGAGTCCTTTTTGTTCAAGTTCTTCTTTGGAGAGTCCTTTAGGAAGAATTATTTTGTCTCGAGTTTTTCCATTAATTTGGATTACAAACTCTATTTCATCGTCTACACAAAGTGCTGGATCATATTCTGGAAAAGATGTATTAGTAATAAGTGGCTTATGACCAAGAATTTCCCATAACTCTTCTCCCAAATGTGGTGCAAAAGGTGCTAATAATTTTGCTAAGATTTCTAAGATAGTTTTAGGTAATTTTTCTCTATTAGTCAAATCATTTACTAATATCATCATTGCAGAAATTGCTGTATTAAAATGACTAATAGATTCAATATCTTCAGAAACTTTTTTGATTGTTTTATGAGTAAGCTTAAGGAGATCTATCGGAGTATCTTCATTAACAATCTTATCATTGGTATAAAGACGCCAAACACGATCTAAAAACTTTTTTATTCCTCTGATTCCATTCATTGACCAAGGCTTGCTCATTTCAAGTGGTCCCATAAACATTTCATACAGACGAAGACTATCAGCTCCAAACTCTGCAACAATATCATCAGGGCTAACAACATTACCACGAGATTTACTCATTTTTTCGTTATTTTCACCAAGAATCATTCCTTGGTTAACTAGCTTTAAAAAAGGCTCGCGTGTTGAAACAAGCCCACAATCAAAGAGAACTTTATGCCAAAAACGTGCATACAGTAAATGGAGGACAGCATGCTCTTGTCCACCAACATATAGATTAACAGGCATCCAATACTGTTCTTTTTTAGGATCAATCAACATCTTTTCATTATGAGGATCAATATATCTTAGAAAATACCAACAAGAACCAGCCCATTGGGGCATAGTATTAGTTTCTCGTTGCGCTTTTAACTGACATTTTGGACAAGTAATCTCTACCCATTCTTTTACTTCAGCAAGAGGTGATTCTCCTGTTACTGCAGGAAGATAACTCTCTACCTCAGGTAAGAGTAATGGTAATTCTGATTCAGGAAGAGGTACAATACCACATGTCTCACAATGTACAAGAGGAATTGGTTCTCCCCAAAAACGTTGACGAGAAAAAATCCAATCACGTAATTTATATTGGATT
>JBOFDR010000221.1:0-1784 GCA_051647205.1 Brevinema sp.
TGTAGGAGCTTTTTTTATTTTTTATATAAAAAATAAAATGGCAATAGCAACAGAGTAAATTTGAGAATCAATAGTGTCAAATAATCCGCCAATCCCAATAAATAATGTTCCAGAATCTTTAACACCTGCAGATCTTTTAATTAATGATTCGATCAAATCTCCAATATTTGCAGAAAAATTCATTGTTACAGCAAATAAAAGCCACTTCCAAACAGCCCAATGAAAAGGTAAGGATAATACTCCTTGCAGATAGTACATGATTAAACCCAGTAGTGTTGTAAAAAATAATGCTCCAAGGTATCCTTCTAATGTTTTTGTTTTGCTTGGGAGCATAGGAAGAGGTGTTTTTCCTATAAATTTTCCTACAAATAAACCAATAGCATCACTGAACCAGGTAAATCCAAAAAGTAGAAAAAATGCTATCTGATTTGGTATAAGTTGAATGATGATAAAGAACATAGGGAAAAAGATAACAAAACTAAGGTAAATTAAGATGTTAAATCCAATACTTTCGATATTTTCTGAAAAACGATGGGCTTGAATAATTTCTTGTGACATAATATAGTAGAAAAATACTAAAAATAATGTTGCTTGAAATAAAAAGAATTGAGTAAATGTAATCATATAAATAGAAAATAAATAAGTAGATAAACATGATAAACTAATAATAATACTCATTAAAGTACTTGGATACTTGATATAAGTATGTTTTTCAGTCATCATCATAATCTCATAATTGAGAATTAATCCTGAAATAAGCATCAGTAAAAATAATAATATGCTGTTTGCGAAGGGGATAGTCACACATAAAATAAGTAATGGTATTCCTACCAACGCAGTAATCCATCGTTGAATCATAAATAAAATCCTTTAAGATCCGTATCTTCTTTTTCTAGAATAAAATTCTTCTAAAGCTTTATTAAAATCTTCGGGTGAGAAGTCCGGCCATAATTTTGATGAGAAATAAAATTCTGAATAAGCACATTGCCAAAGTAAAAAGTTACTAATTCTTTGTTCACCTGATGTTCTAATCATTAAATCAACAGGTGGAAGATCTCCATTCCATAAATAAGACTCAAAATGATCAATATCGTCTAGAGATATTTTTTGATTTTTATATTGTTCAGCAATATTTTTAGTAGCTTGAATAATATCTTCTTGAGCTCCATAATTAAAACAGATATTTAAAATAAAGTCGCCTTCAGCACATTTTTGTTGAGCTTGTTGTAATTTTTGGATCAATTTTTCTGAGAGATTTTTAGGTGAGCCTGATATTCTTAACTGAATCTGATTGTCTAAAAGTTCTTTAGAAAATTTATCTAGTATTCTCTCTAAAAGAGAGAATAGATTATTTACTTCCGAAGTACTACGTTTAAAATTTTCTGTAGAAAAAGCATAAAAACTAAGAATTGTTGGACCACTGTTTTTACATTCTTTTAAGATCTTTCTTAATGCTTCAAATCCTGCTTCATGTCCTTTATTAATCGGATAGGTTTTATCAGTGGCCCAGCGACGATTACCGTCAGGAATAATCGCTACATGTTTGATCATTGTAATTAAACATCCATAATATGTTTTTCTTTATCTTTCATCGTTTCATCAATAATGGTGATAAAATTGTCTGTTTCTTTTTGAACGTGATCTAATTCTTTTCGTACATCGTCTTCGCTGATTTCTTTAGAAAATTCTTTTAGTTTGTTGTTGATATCTCTACGAGTATTTCGTATGACGATTTTTGCATCTTCAGCAATGCCTTTAGCATATTTTACGAGTTCTTTTTTACG
>JBOFDR010000222.1:0-3818 GCA_051647205.1 Brevinema sp.
TAAAACCACTAGCTCAACATTGATTAATCAGACACTTTCTCAATTACGAAATAATTAAGTAGAATTTTTTATATGAAAAATTATTGTATGAGTTCTTATTTGGCATTTAGAACTATTTTTGAAGAAGATAGAACGTTCCTTTCAAACCGTAAAAATCATCTTTTTCATACAACTTCTCCAAAATATTTTATTCAGAATGCTGATGATATTGGAAGCATTCTCCAACAAAAAGTTAATGATTTATACATTGAGGGTAAAACAGCCATTTTTCTCAGTGGAGGAATGGATTCAGCTAATATTGCTTCTTATCTTCCAGAAGGAACCAAAGCTTATACCTTTGAATGTATTGCTGACAAATCTATTGACGAAACAGCTCAAGCAAAAAATATGCTGATAAATACCGATTAGATCATGAAGTAATTCCAATGACTTGGGATGACTATTTAGAATTAACTCCAAAATTAGTGGAGTATGCAGGTATGCCTGTGCATTCTATTGAAATAATGTTGTATGAAGCTTGCTTATATGCAAAAAAATCAGGTATTGATCAAATATTCATTGGGAATAGTGCAGACCCAATTTTTGGAGGATTTGATGGACTCTTAAAAAATGAATGGAGTTTTGATGATTTTGTACAACGGTATATGTTTTTAGATCCACAGAAAGCTTTAAAAAACTTTAGTTCAGTTAGCCATATTTTTGAACTATATAGAATTAATGATATTTATATCGATCATCTTGGTTTTATTCAAAATATTTATGCTCAAGAATCCGAAACTTCTTACATGCACGCTTTTGACTTAGCTGGTATGAAAATGTACGATTTGTATATTGATATGACAATGTCAGAACCTTTGGATTTAAACAGAATTCGTAATGGGGAATCAAAATATTTAATTCGAGAATTATTTACATAACGTTTTCCAGATATTCCAGTACCAGATAAGATTCCAATGCCTAGAGCTACAGATTTTTGGTTAAGAGACTATCAAGTGACAAGAGAAGAATTTAATCAATTACCAAACTTGACAGGTGACCAAAAATGGGAATTATTTTGTTTAGAATGGTTTTTAAATATTTATCATTTATAGTATTAAATAAACTTAAAGAATTGTTTTATTAATATATATGAGGTGTGTATGTTGTTTATCCAACATAGAATTAATACTATTACTCAACTTCAAAATATTACAAAAAAATATGGAATTGAAGTTGATATTCGTGCTGATGGAGACCATTTGATTTTACACCATGATGCTTTTATTAAAGGCGATAATTTTAGAGAGTTCCTTCAATACTATGATCATGCATTTATAATCCTTAATGTTAAATGTGAAGGACTTGAAGAACGGATTCTAACACTTATGGAAGAATTCAAGATTGATAATTATTTCTTTTTGGATATGTCCGTACCTTTTCTTATTAAGTATATGAAAAAAGGGATCACTAAAATTGCTACACGATATTCTGAATATGAACCAAGAGATCTCGTATTAAAATTTGCTGGTAAGATTGAATGGCTATGGGTTGATGGTTTTGAATATTTTTGTTTAACTCAAGAGGACTATACGATTTTATCAAAGTATTTCAAATTATGTTTGGTATCTCCTGAATTACAAGGAAAAGATATTTCTTGGATTAAACAATATTCTCAAAAAATGAAAAATATGAAATTTGATGCTATTTGTACAAAAGACCCAGAAGAGTGGAAAAATCATGTGGAATAATATTTTAACGCCTAATGTGAAAGGTGTATTATTAGATTTAGATGACACTTTATATCCTTATAAACCTTGTCATGAAAAAGCATTGCAAGCTTGGGTGACTCAAGTTTCAGAGTCGTTGAATATTTCTATAGAAAAAGCATTAGAAGAATATAATAGTGCAAGACGGTGTGTAAACACTCAACTTCATGCTACAGCATCGTCTCATTCTCGTTTTTTATATTCTCAAAAAGTTTCTGAAAAATATCAATTTAATACTCAACATGTTTTAGTATGGGAAAAAGCTTATTGGGATACTTTCATTTCTAACATGCAGCTTTTCCCTAAAGTTAAATCTTTTTTAGAAGAATGTAAAAACCAGCAAATAAAGATTTGTCTTGTTAGTGATATGACAACCAAAATACAATTTAAAAAACTTTTACAATTAGATATTGCTCACTATTTTGACTATGTTGTGACATCAGAAGAAAGTGGACAAGAAAAACCTCTTGCATATTCATTTTTATTAGCTCTACATAAACTAGGGTTAAAAGCAGAGAATGTTATTATGGTGGGTGACTCAGCACAAAAAGATATTTTAGGTGCTGAACTATTAAATATTAAAGCCTATTTCCCTTTTTTTGATAAGGATAAATAAACATGTTAAACAAATATACTTGTTTGAATAAAAAACACATAGTATTATTTATTCTAGGATTATTAGTTAAAATTTATACGATTTTAACATATTCTCCTAATATTATACAAGAGCTTTTTGCTCCCTTTGTAGATTATGTTATTCAAAATCCTTTTCAAAATCCTTACGATTATTTTTATTCAACAGAACAGCTAAATATATTTCCTTATGGTTCTTTAATGTTTGTTTTATTTGGGTGGATCAAATGGTTTTTTTATCTAATCACAGGGAATATTAATACTACTATTCCTTTAATGTTTAGTTTATTATTGATGGATATATCTTTATTAATTATATTACTCAAAAAACTAAGCACACAAACTCTTTATGTGATCTTATTTTATTGGCTATCCCCAATCAGTTTTTATATCACATATATTCATGGACAATTAGATGTTATATCAACATTGTTTTTAATGATATCTTTTTATTTTTTAGATAGTCGTTTAGGCTTAGTTTCTTTATTTTTAGGAACAGCCGTGGCTATTAAGGCGAATAATCTCTTAATTGTACCATTTTTCTTGATTTATCTATACAAAAATCACATTACTAGTAGTCGGTATATTAAATATATGATTTATTTAGCTCTTCCTTATTTTTTATTCAATGGAGTATACCTATTTTCTAAAGGATTTATGAATATAGTTCTTTTTAATAATATTCAATCTCAACTATTAGACATTTCATTTACCTTGTCTAGCACTTCTATTTATCTTGTTCCACTTTTATATGGTTTGTTGGTATTTCGTTTTTATTTATTTACTTATATTGCTAAGGATTTATTCATTCTATTTTCTACAATTACTTTTTCTTTTATTACTATTTTTCTTTCTCCTCAACCTGGTTGGTTTTTTTGGATTATTCCTTTATTTATATATTCTATTATTAAATATAATCATTCTTTTTTATACATGTTTTTTGTATGGACAATAGCGATAACAAGTTTTTTTATATTTAATAATAGTATGATTTATACGGTCGCTGTACTTCTGCAAGTGATTATATCTATACATTTATCTTTTAAAATCCTTAATCAATATATAAACTCTAAGATTTTATATCATCCTTATTTTATTGGAGTAGCAGGAGATTCAGGAACAGGTAAAACACAGCTTTCTAATAGTATTCATGAATGTTTTGGTGATAATTTTAGTATTGTGTTTTGTGGAGATGATTTACATAAATGGGAGCGTGGTCACGAAGAGTGGCAAAACTTAACACATCTCGATCCTATTGCTCAAAATCTTTATACTAATATTAGGGATTTTGTGAAATTAAAGAAAGGAAAAAAAATCACAAGACGCCACTATGATCATGATTCAGGGAAGTTTTTAGAAATTAATAACGTTATTTCTAAAAATATTGTTATTAATGAAGGACTACATTCTCTTTACCTTCCCCAAGAACGTCAATTTTAT
>JBOFDR010000223.1:0-8618 GCA_051647205.1 Brevinema sp.
ATACTCCTGAACATTCTGAAGGCAAAGAAGGATTTTTCTTAATAACAGATATGACTGCAAACCCAAGTACTGCTGAAATCAAAATGATCATCCGTGATTTTGATCTTAAAAAGTTTGAAGCAAGAAAACAGCAAGTAATCAATATTATAAAACAAACACAAAAAATACATCCTCGTGCTATACTCACGTACCAGATGACAGATTCTTATTCTAATATAGCTAACAATTTATCAGACGATCGTTCTTGTGTTGATTTGGCAATCCGTGCTTATGAAAATCTTAATATCCCTGTGATTAATTGTCCTATGAGAGGTGGTACCGACGGATCTGTACTTTCCAAAAAAGGTTTAATCACACCAAATATCTTCAGTGGAGCACATAATTTTCATTCTATTTTTGAATATCTCCCTGTAAACAGTTTAAATAAGGCCTATGAAGTAATCTTAGAGATTGTTAAGCTTCTAGCTAAACAGGATGGATAAATGCTACAAGTTTCTAACCTTACAAAAAGTTACGCACACCAAGATGTTCTAAAAAATATCTCGTTTACGATTCATAAAAAAGAAAAAGTTGGGCTTGTTGGTCGTAACGGTCATGGAAAAACCACTTTATTTCGTATGATTGCAGGACTTGAATCTCCTGATTCTGGAACTATTTTGTTTCCCAAAGGGTACCGAGTTGCTTATCTTAAACAAGACATGAATTTTAAGCACGGAACTATCGTTGAAGAAGTTTTATCAGCACTACCAGTAGACGAGCTAAAAGAAAACTGGAAAGCTGAAAAAATTTTATTTGGTCTAGATTTTTCTAAAGAAATGCTTGAAACTTCACCTAACCTGCTTTCTGGAGGTTGGATGAGTCGTCTTAATCTAGCTAAAGTACTGATTAGTGATGCAGATATGCTTCTTTTAGACGAACCAACAAACCACCTTGATATTATTACGATTCACTGGTTAATTAATTTTCTAAAATCTTGGCGAAAAGAGCTATTATTGGTTACCCACGACAGACTATTTATGGATTCCGTAGTTACAGATACAATTGCCATTCACCGAAAACAAATCAAAAAAATTAAAGGTAACTCAGAGAAACTATACGAGCAGATTGCCCAGGAAGAAGAAATACACGAAAAAACACGGATAAATGATGCTAAAGAACGTGAAAAAACAGAAGAATACATTAGACGTTTCCGTGCCAAAACCAGTCTTGCTGGTATGGTACAATCTCGTATTAAGAGCCTTGAAAAAAAAGGAAAACGTCAAAAACTTGATCAGATTTCTGAGATTGATTTTGAATTTAATTACAAAGCATTCGAACCAAAACATATGATCTCCCTACAAGATCTATCTTTTGGATATGATCCTCATGAACTTCTTATTAAAGACCTTTCTTTTGAAATATTCAAAGGTGATCGGATTTCAATTATAGGGAAAAATGGTAAAGGAAAATCTACTCTACTTCGTCTTTTATCAGACAAGCTAACACCTCTAAAAGGTAATATTAGAATCCACCCTCAACTCACAATTGGATATTACGGGCAAGTAGCAGAGCATGAACTCAATGAATTTTTAACCATCGAAGAAGAGATCGCAAGCTGCCTCCCAAGCCATGAGAGAGCTCTTGCTAGATCTATTGCTGGAGCAATGTTATTTGAAGGCCCTCTCGCTCTAAAAAAGTGTGATGTGTTATCTGGAGGCGAAAAAGCACGTGTTCTTCTTGGGAAATTAATCGCTACCCCAACTCAATGTCTTTTCCTTGATGAACCTTCTAACCACCTTGATATGCAAAGTGTTGATTCTTTAATAGAAGCACTAGATTATTTTCCTGGAGGTATTGTACTTGTGACACACAACGAAATGATTCTTCACAGTATTGCGAATCGTTTGATCGTTTTTGATGGGGATAATCCTTATGTTTTTGAAGGCACATATCAAGAATTTCTTGATCGTAAAGGATTTTCTGATGAAATTGTTGAAACAAAAAAAGAAACTCCAAAAGAAAAAATCTCTCAAAAAGATCTCCGTAAAGAAAAAGCAAAACGGATGCAAGAACTTAAAGCTATCGTCAAACCACTTCAAGATGAAATCGCACACATGCAACAATCAATCAATCAAGCTGAAGCGCGCACTACAGAAATTCACAATCTATTGATCGAGGCTGCCTCTAATAATGATAGCTTAGCTATCCAGAATCTCAGTATTGAGAATAATCAATTAGCAGTATCGCTGGATTCAGATTATGAAAAATTATTTGCAAAAGAAGAAGAATTAGCAAAAATTCAATCAGTCATCAATTAACCATTAAAGAATGATAAATAAAGCACCTTTTGACCAAGGTGCTTTATTTATTTTAAATATATTATACAATAAATATTGATTTTTATTGTATAATATATTAAATTACAGGAGTATTTTATGAAAAAACTTAGCAATAAAATCATAGAATTCAAAGAGAAAGGAGCAAAAACAATCTCCGTATCATGCAACCACCATACTTTTATTTTCAAACAACCTGATCTTATGGAGATATCTTATCATCAAGATCAAATCTATAAAACAGATTCTGTATTTCGTTTGAGAGATAAATTTATCCGACAGATGTTTTTAGGGGAAAACACTATGGACTTTGATCAATTCATGAAAGAAAAACCTTTGGCACATAGTTGACTTTATGATATTATTTGTCAAGGTCTTGGAGATGAGATAAATTTTACTGTAGCGAAGGTATAGTACCTTCGCAACTCGACACTATAAGGGCACGTCATAATTTTTTTTGGTGAGGATCTTATTTCTCCTGAGTATGTCATAAAAAGAGACCCTTCTGAGATCTTTAAGGATCAAATCCGTCTTTCAGAAATCATCCGTAAAGATTTGTCAGACACCCTCAGAAATATTCTCGTTTCAATTTATAATGAAATCCATGAAGATTGAGGAATTCTAATGTATCATCTCAAAACAAAAAAAGAAAAAATTGCTATTCGCAATCACTATCGTATTACAAAACTCATTGATAAACAGTATCGATTTTTATTCAAAATTCCTAAAAACCATGATATCGAAAGATTTTTAGATTGTCTCATCGATTCTAAACAAAGTAAAGAAATTAATGCAAGATTCTTTCTTGATGAGTTATTTATAGGAAAAAATCAAAAAGAATTTATATCTTATCTTTCCCAAGATCCCTCACGAATCCAAAGTATTTTATGGACACTATGCTATACGTTTGGTTTTGATATAGAGATTGGAGAAGTTTATGTTTTATAGTTGGTTGATTTTTCTGTGGAATCTTTTTAAAAATCTCTTCATATTTTTTTTAAACGTAAAAAAGTAAGACAGCCCCTGATTCAAAAAAAATAAGGCGTGGCAAAGATTTTAGACTCAAAGATTTTGTTACAAATAATACTCAACAATTATCCATCAAAAAAAAAAGCTGCAACAAATCCTACATTTTGTATCACTAACCTCCCAAAGCAAAATATTATTCAAAAAATCATCCAAAAATATTTTGTAAAATCACCAACTTTCGTCACGAAATATTTCAATAAAAAAGAGCAATCAATCCAAAATTTTCTTAAAGCTCATCAATCTTTCTCATTTTTTCCAAAAAAAGATTTAAGTACCTATCAACAACAATATATTATTAAAAAAAAGGGATGTTTTTATTTGAAGAAAAAAACATGATTCTTTTATCAAAAAAAGCAATCAAACATTTTATCAAAAAAACCTACATCAATATTTTTTCAATAGACAAAAACCATCAATTACTAATATTTCTTTAAGATCAGAACATCATCAGCAAAACATTATTAAAAAGTCTAAAATAAAAAGTATCCACCAGCAACAAATCATTCAACAACATCTATCAATAGCGATAAAACAAGAATTTCTTCAACTTTTAAAAGAGAAAAAGATAGAAGAAAGAATCTTAAAATCAGAAGAACGAATGATATTAAAAGAATTAATAGATCTAAAAAGTAAATTATCTACTTATAGATAATTATATTATCATTTTACAATACAATATAGTTATTTTAATGAATAATAAAATTATATTGGAAACAGAGAATAAGGATTTGTTATAATATAAAAGGCTTTTTATATTATAACATAGTTTTAAATATTGGATTTTTCTAGATTCTTTAAGAAAAGAAATTGTTTGACTTAGTGATTGATTTATCATATAATACCTATGTTTGTCAAAATTAAGACAATATATAGGAGAATAAATCATGATGAAAAGTATAGATCAATATTTCAAAATCTCAGAACGTCAAAGTTCTTTTAAAAAAGAAATCGTTGGTGGTATAACTACTTTTATGGCAATGGCGTATATTCTTGCTATACAACCAACTATCATGGTCATGACAGGAATGCCTATTACGTTTGTAGCTGTTGCAACAGCATTAACTGCTGGATTAGCAACATTATTTATGGGATTATATTCTAACTATCCTTTTGCTCTTGCAGCAGGAATGGGACCAAATATCTTCTTTGCTCTAACCTTGGTAGGCAGTAATGTTTTTACCTGGCAACAAGGTTTAAGTCTTGTTTTTATTTCTGGAGTTCTTTTCTTTTTCTTAACAATCTTTGGTTTTAGAGAAGCCATCTCAAACGCACTTCCAAGTTCCATACAGCTAGGAATTAGTGCAGCAGTGGGTATTTTTTTGATTTATCTTGGATTGAATAGTGGAGGGTTAATTTCTGTTCATAATGGACTTTTATCTCGTGGAGATTTTAGTGATCCAAAAACCGTTCTTACAATTATAGGAATTTTAATTACAATCATGCTTCATGTACGTAAAGTTCCTGGAGATCTTCTTTTAGGGATTTTACTTACAACACTTATTGGTATTCCAATGGGACTTACCAAAGTGCCTGAAAAACTAGTCACTTTCCCCACATCATTAAGTCCGTTATGGATGCAATTTGATTTCAAAGGATTACTCAGAGCTGAAACACTTCCATTTATTTTTGTGTTTTTTGTAAATGATTTTTTTAGTACTCTTGGAACACTTTTAGGGGTCTCTGCTAAAGCAAATCTCTTAGACAAAGAAGGAAATCTTCCCCAAATCGAAAAGCCTTTTCTTGTGGATGCGTTATCTACCGTTGGTGGTTCTATGTTAGGAGTAACAACAATCACAACATTTGTAGAAAGTGCTTCTGGTGTTAGTGCTGGTGCAAGAACAGGTTTTGCATCTATAATTACAGCTTTTTGTTTTTTCTTTGCAATACTATTATCTCCCATTATGACAGCAATTCCTCCATCAGCAACAGCTCCGTGTCTGATAATTATTGGCTTTATGCTTTTGGATGGTCTTAGTCATTGTAATTTTGGAGTATTAGATGATACGATTGCCCCCTTAAGTATGGTAACATTTACAGCATTTATGGGATCAATTGCAGATGGAATCTCTGTTGGTATTATCAGTTATGTATTTATAAAATTAATCAAAGGTGAATTCAAAAAAATATCTCCTTTAATGCTACTCTTAAGTGCAATCTTACTATATTATTTGATTTCTTAAGCAATAAGATGTAGGTTGTTGACACCTTTAGTATAGTAATAAATTAAGAATGTAAGGATGAAACAATGAAAAAGTTTTTGTATACAAAATTTTTATTTTTTTACCTCTTGGTACCTACGCTAAATAGCTATTCAAAAGCAGATGTTTCTTCTGTTGCTTATGGATTTGTCCCTCGCTTGGAACTTGGTTTTACGGCATTAAGTGCGAACATCTATTATGGAGCAATAGACATTGATTTAGGAGTGATTTTTTATCAAAAAGGCACACAGTCTTTAGCATTTAAAACCACTCTTTTCACCTACGTTCCAGCAAATATAGACTTTCCACAACATCCTTACATTCTCACAGCGGGTTTATTGGAACTACAATACCGGATTTCTCATTCACACGGTCTTTACTATAGTATGGAAACAGGAATTGGTGTGGCTGGTGAGATTATGACTATAGATGTTTTTGATGCCAATACAGATACATTTACTAAAGATATTTTATCAACACCCTATGGTTTATTTTCTGGAGCAATACGTTTAGGCTATGATTTTGAACCTATATACAAACATTCTTTTAAACTAAGTGCTATGTTTGGGTATCGAATGCAATTTCCTTTCAATTTTACAATCAAACATTTTTTAATAGGAGGCATCTCACTAAGTTATGCTTTTGATTTAAAAAACAAAGCAAAATCCAATAAAACTATTCTTAAATAATGAGTCTGCATATTTTTAAAATATTATTTCAAGCATGTAACAAATTACCTCTATTTATAATGTCATTATATAAAATGTTCAAAATATGGGAAATAAGGATCTAAAATGAAAATATTGTATATCGCATTAATAGCTATTAGTGCTTGTTCTATTATTGATGAAAACAGTAAATGGCTTCCAAAAAAAGGTTCCTTACGTGAAATTTATTATATTAATTCAAAGGGATCTCAGATGCCTGTTTGGATTTTAGGACAAGATAGTGATCAAGTATTTTTATTTGTACACGGGGGTCCTGGTCTTTCAGGAATAGTCGCAGAAAGTAATCTTTTTATCCAATTACTTGCTAAAAAATTTCGTGTTGTTCTTTATGACGAGCGTGCTTCTGGTTTTAGTAGGGGACATCCTAAAAAAAGCAGTATTACCTTAAACCAACATGTTGAAGATCTTGATCATGTAATTAAATCAATTATGCTACGATACCCTGAATCACAGATTCATTTATTTGGAGATAGTTTTGGAGGGCTGATTGCAAGTGCTTACACATCTATTCACCAAGAAAATGTAAAAACATTACTTCTTTTTTCCCCACTATTAAGTATTACAAGACTTACTCATCACGTTTCACATATTATGCTCAAAGAATTTATTAATCCATACCTTGCAAGATTAGATATCTCTACAAAGAGTCGTCAGGAATGGGAGGATATTCAAAACTTTTATATTAATAATCCTATATTAACATTAGAAGGGCTATTGGCTCATAGAATTTTTGCTGCCAAAGCATCCAAAATTATGAAGTTTGATGATTGTATTACCTACTATAAGGAAGATATTCCTACTATCTTAAAAGATCCTATGTTTGAAATTTCAGTGCTTATAAAACAAGTTAACTACTCTATTCGAAATCTATCTGCCAACGGAGAAGAAGAAAGAGATCTAGAAACAGATAGCACTTTTCCTTTATCAAAAATCACTGTACCTGTGCTTTTAATCACAGGAGATAAAGATTTTATTATACCCAACAAAATATCTCAGGAAAGTTTTCAAAAAATATCTTCTTCTCAAAAAGAAGAACATGTACTTAATAACTCCCCTCATATTGGATTTTTAGTTCATCCAGAATTATCTGCTAAATATGTAACAGATTTTATCCAAAAATACTCTGCTAAAAACTGATGATATTACATTAAATATATATAAAAGCCCTCTGATATAGAGGGCTTTTATATATATTTAATGTAATAAAAAAATTCTTAGTAAATCATAGAGATATTATTTTGCAGATGTTAAATTATAATTTTTAAAGATATCTACATAAAAAAAAAACAACTTAATATACCATAATTATTGCCAACATCTTTGAAAAATCATTATCCTACCTATAATTGAAAGAAAAATTGCAAAACTATAATAAATATTGCAATTAATATTTATTAACTTATATACTTTTTTATACAGATTCCATTGACTAATGAATAAAAAGAGTACCCATAAACATTAAAGATCCATAAGGGGGAATTGATAAATATGATTATAAGAATCAGATATATAGTATATATGCTATTAATGCTAAGTACAGCTTTTATCGCAAGATGTGGTCAAAGTGATAAAGTGGTAAATCTCTATTCCACAAGACATTATCCTCTTGATGAGACATTGCATGCCGAGTTTACCAAACAAACGGGGATCAAAGTCAATGTTATCAAATCAGACCCAGATTCTTTACTATCTAAAATGATAGGAGAAAAAGAGAATCCTCAAGCTGATATCTTTTTCACTTCTGATTATACGCGTTTGTATCGTGCAAAAAAGGAAGGATTACTAGAACCAGCACAAAGTAGTACCTTGCTCAAACAAACTTCTCCAAAGTACAGAGATACAGATTTACACTGGTATGCGATGAGTTACCGATTACGAGTTATTGCGATTGATAAAAATTTCAAAGGACCTCACCCAAAAACTTATGAAGATCTTACTAACAAAGAATATAAAGGAAAATTACTTATCAGAAGTGGAGCAAATCATTATAATATATCACTGATCGCATCTCTAATTTCAAAATGGGGAGAAAAAAGAACCGCTAATTTTGTCAAAGGATTGGTAGCAAATTTTTCACGTTCTCCTGAAGGAAATGATAGAAAACAAGTCTTAGATATTTATGCAAAAAAAGGACAAGTTGCTGTTCTTAATAGCTACTATATGGGACTGATGCTTAATTCTGTAGATCCAGAAATGAAAAAAGCTGCTGAATCTGTAGATATTATTTTCCCTGTAGATACACATCTTAACATCAGCGGATTTGGGGTACTTAAAAATGCAAAAAACAAAGAAAATGCCATTAAACTTTTAGAGTTCCTCACTAGTAAGGATGCTCAAGAAAAAATCAC
>JBOFDR010000224.1:0-4177 GCA_051647205.1 Brevinema sp.
CGGGCAACTTAATACACATTATAAATTATAATTAATATTTTCCTTTTTATGAGATAATAATAAGTTATTTTATATATTATTTTTCAACGAAAATATAGTTGTACAGAAATTATTATTTACTATAATTAAATACAATATAATTTTATTATGAGAGTCGCGTGTGATACGTGGTGTGTTGCGGACGCGGTCGTTCGGCGACATAACCTAGAAATAGTGCGGTTGAATTGACAAATAAGCGTGCAGCACGTAACGAATCTGGATAACTCCGGGCGGGACTGCAGCACACCGAACCGAATGACGGAAAAAAATAAAAACAATAGTAAAAGAAAGTTAGAAAGCCCAGACGCACCCGAAGAAAAAATAAGGGCAACCTCTGATATGACAAGCATGAGAGAAATGATGGTCGAGCTGTTCAAAGAGTGGAAGGAGGAAATGACGGTAGGACTCCTAAAAGAAATTAAAGAAGGACAAAACGTTATAATGTCAGAAATTATAAAAATTAGAAAAGAAAAAGAAGCATTAGAGGAAAGTGTTAAAAAATTGGAGGTTAAAGTAGCAGACAACAACATACTAAAGGAAAAAATAAGCAAATTAGAGATGAAACTAGAAGAAGTGGATAAAAGGGAAAGAAAAAACAATATATTAATTAAAAATTTGGATTTAAAAACAGAAAATAAAGTAGAAGAAACAAAAATATTCTTTAAAGAAAAGTTAAACATTGAAACAAAATTAAAAATAATAAAAATTTGGCCAAATAAAAATGGGGAAAAAAATGTTTTAATAAAAGTAGATCATTGGGAGAAAAAAAAATCAATAATGAAAAATAAACATAAACTAAAAAACAGTAATATATATATACAGGATGATTTGACAATAAATGAAAGGAAAATACAACAGGAAATAGTAGAAAGGGCAAGAAATGAAAGAAAGAAAGGTAAAACAGTATTCATAAAATACAAATCTCTATGCATTGATGGAAAATGGTGGAATTGGAACGATAAAGAAAAAGGTTTAATTTCAAAAAACGAATAAATAAAAACAAAATAAATACTAGACCCAAGATAGTGAACAGGAACATTGATGAGGAAATTATATTGGCTAACTGGAATGTGAGAGGACTAAATGGAAAGGAAAATGAACTCATAATAGAATTTGAAAGAAGCAAAGCTGCTTTAATGATCATAACGGAAACTAAAAAGAAAGGGAAGGGAATGGAAATACTAAATGGGGGTCATGGATTATGGTACAGTGGAGTAAAAATAGAAGAAAGAGCCCAGGCTGGAGTAGCAATTTTAGTAAATAAGAAATTTAATAACAAAGTTGAAGAATGGAATTATATATCTGAAAGAATAATCACAGTACAAATAAAAATAACAGGAAACGAAAAACTCTTGATCGTGGGGTGTTATGGTCCAAGTGAAAATGAACATAAAGAGGTGAAAGAAGAATTTTGGGCAAAATTACAAGTAATCACGGAAAATTCCATAGTAAAAACCTTAATTATAGGAGATATGAATAGTAGAGTAGGATATAAAAAGGACTCAACAATATTAGCGCTAGGAAAGTACGGAGAAGAGAAAACAAATAATAATGGTAAAAGATTGATAGATTTCTGTGTAGTAAACGATATGATTATAACTAATACATTTTTTGAACATAAAAACATACATAAATATACGCGAGTGAATGAGAATAAAGGAGAAAATTCAATTATTGATTTATTTATTACTGAAAGAAAGTGTCTCAAATATTTTAAAGATGTAAAAGTAAAAAGAAGTTTTGAAATTGACAGCGACCATTATTTGGTAATAGCCAAGTTAAAGATACCTAAAGCAGTAATTATAGAAAAGAAAGGCAAAAAAAATAGTAGTAATAAGAAAAAAAATAATAATAGGATTGAGGATAGAATTATAAATTCAAACATTAAAAGCTATAAATTAAAGGAAGAGGAAGTTAAACGAAAATTCTCAGACGAAATAAATATAGAACTAGGGAAAAGTTCAGGGGTACTTGAGAACAAGGATATAAATGAGATTTGGAATATATTTAAAAAAGTAACATTAGCTGTAAGTGCAAGAATATGTGGAACAAACAAGAAAAATGGCTCAAAACACCAAACTCCATGGTGGAATGACGAAGTCAAAAAAGAAGTTAAAGAAAAGAAAAAAATATGGGCTAAATATCTCTCAACCAGAAATGAAAGAGACTACCAAGAATACAAGAATCAAAGATCAAAAGTTAAAAATATAGTTAGGTTAGAAAAAAATAAATCATGGGAAATTTTTGGACATAAAATGGAAAAATGGGGAGAGGGTAATGGAAAAATGCTATATAGAATATTAAAAACAGCAAGAAAGGAAAAACAAAAACAAATACTATGGATAAAAGGGAAAGATGGTAACTTATTGAAAGAAGAGGAAGAAATAAAAAAGAGATGGAAAGAATATTTCAGTGAACTATTAGGGGAAAGAATAGAAATAGAAAACAAAGATAAATACAACGAAAAATTCACAGAAGAAATTCGGGAGGAAAAAATAAAAGACATAACTTTAGATGAAATAAAAGTCTACATTAAAAAACTAAAATATGGTAAAGCAGCAGGCATTGATAATATAAAACCAGAAATGTTAAAAGCAATGGAGAATGAAGGTATTCAGTGGTTACATGAAATAATTAATATGATATGGAAAAATGGAAAATTACCGGAAGACTGGCAAACTGCAATAATCCTACCAATACCGAAGAAGGGTGATATGTTCAAGTGCGAAAATTATAGAGGAATATCCTTACTAAGTATCCCATTTAAAATTTATGAAAGAGCCTTAGAAGTAAGACTAAGAAAACACATAGAAGAAACATTGGAAGAATCGCAAGCAGGATTCAGACCTGGACGTAGTTGTCAAGATTGGATTTTTAGTCTAAGACAAATATTAGAAAAAATTAATAATCGTGACAAACAAATTTTTATATGCGCGATAGATATGGAGAAAGCATTTGATACTATTAAGAGAGAAAAAATCTGGGAAGTGTTAGAAAAAAGGAGTGTTCCAACGGAATTAATCTTAGCAATCAGAAATATTTACAAAACTACAAAAAATTTAGTAAGATGCAAATCAATAGACACAGATGAATTTATAACACATAAAGGAGTAAGACAAGGAAGCATATTGAGCCCACTTCTATTCATAATAGTTTTAGACGAGATAACAAAGTCATTAGGACCTAAAATTAAAGGATACCATCTCGGATACAGGAATTTAAAACCGATTATTATTAAGGAATTTATTTATGCTGATGATTTAATATTGTTCGCACAATCAACAAAAAAATTACAGGAAAACTTAGATATGTGGCACTCAGAATTAAACAAATATGGAATGAAAATAAATGTTAAAAAAACGGAAGTAATGACCCTAGGAAAAATATCAAAAAATATTAATATGCAATTAGAAGGAAATCAGATAAAACATACCAAGAGCATAAAATACTTAGGAGCAATTATAAATGAAAACGGAGATCTATCTGAGGAATTAAATAATAGGATACAAAAAACAAATACAATATACAATAGTTTGAGAACTTTATTGTTTAGCAAAAAAGAGATTGCCAAACACACAAAAGTAAAGATATATAAAACAGTATTAATACCTGCACTGATATATGGATGCGAATCATGGACACAAACTAAAGAAATGCAAAGAAAAATAGAAACTTGTGAAATGAAAACCCTAAGAAGAATCGAGGGAGTAACAAAAATGGATAAAATAAGAAGCACCATAATCAGACAAAGATTAAAAATTGAGTCAGTGAAGAAAACAATAGAAAAAAGACAGCTGAGTTGGCTGGGACACCTGATTAGAATGGATGAGAATAAAATAGCTAAACTAATATGGAAAACAAACATACCAGGAAAAAAACAACGAGGACGACCAAAGAGAAATTGGAACGAGTCAATAGAGGAAATAGTACAAGAAAGAGGAATGGATATCAAGAACGCGACCCTATTAGCGACAGATAGAAATAAATGGAAAAAATGGATAGCTAATTCACAGACGTGAATACGATACTCTACACCCTTAAGGGTAAAAGAGTAAACCAGATAAAAAAAAAAAAAAAAATATACAAAAGTATGTGTATGTTTATTTCATTTATCTGTTTATGTGGCAGAAAATCAATT
>JBOFDR010000225.1:0-1753 GCA_051647205.1 Brevinema sp.
GTATTGTCCAAACAAGAAAAAGACTTCCTAATCTCCAAGCGCTTTCTTTTGAAAAAATTAAGCTTTGGAGCTTTCCAACAGAACATGTGAATCAATTTTATGTATACTTTGATTTATTACAATATGGTTCTGTCGTTGATATATCTATCTTTAATGGCAAAAATCTTGCAGAAGATATTTGGTAGGAGTTAAATCATGAAAAAGAATTATTTACTAATATTAGTGTTTTTATGTCTTGCAGTTCCTGCATTTTCTCAAGATCAAGCAACTCCAGAAAATCAACAAACACAAGAACAAGCAACTCCTACACAAAATAACGATCCAGCAATATCTAATCTTCCTGTAGTAGAAAATGATCCTGAAGTGATTAACCAAAATAAAGGTGCAGTAGCTACTGCTGAAGAAGTTCTTCAAACAATCTTGTTAGATGATTTTGAAATTCCCCAAGGCTGGAAACCAAATATTCCTCTAGATTTTGGTATTTCTCGCTCTATTTATAGAGATGGTGGACCTCAAGAAATGGCTTCTGATAGTAACAAAATGACATTAGGTGTTAAAACATTCTTCTTTAAACGTAATTTTGGATGGATGAGCATTGATAGAAGTTTTCCAATGGGTCTTAAAAGTGTTGTTCGTTCTTTCTCTCTTTGGGTTATCGGAAGAAATCGTACTCATAAACTCTATATCAAAGTTCGTGACCTTAATGGTGATCATATGAGATTGCCTGCTGGTGAAATGAAGTGGAGAGGATGGAAAAAAGTTATTATTCCTGTGAGTGATAGTGTTATACAAGTTAGTGCAAAGCATAATAATAGAGGTTTAGACTTCTTTGGTTTTCACATTGCTTTTGAAGCGGAAGACATCCTTGTTTCAGAACCTTACTTCCTTTATTTTGACTATCTTACTGCAACAATCAATATGGGGCAAAATGCTCAAGCTGATGACATGGTAGACAACTGGTAAACAATCAATTATCATAAAAAACTCTGAGTTAAATCTCAGAGTTTTTTTTATAACCTTATATTTTTGCAATTAATTAAAAAATTCTATATAATAAAAGAAATAGCTATTTAAAGATAGTTATAGGGGTTAACATGGTAAAAAATTTTTCTTCTTTGTTTTTGTTTTTATTAATTACAATTTCTTGTTCTAGCTCAAGTAATGGTGTAAAACAAAATTTAATTATTGGAATTCGTAATGAACCAGTTACATTATATCCTTTTGGATCAAATGATAATGCAACAGCTAGGGCTACTGTGCAGATTTTTGATCGTCTCGTTGAAAGAGATGAAAATGGCATATTTACTCCATCGTTAGCAACAGAATGGAAACTAGTTTCACCAACAGTTTTAGAATTAAAACTTCGAAGCGATGTACTATTTCATAATAATCAGACTATGACTGCTGAAGATGTGAAATTTAGTCTTGAAACAATGATCAAAGCACCTGAAGTCAAAAATATTGCTAGTCCTATGAAAGAAGTAAAGATAATCAGTCAAGATATTATTCAAATAATCTTACATGAACCATTTGCTCCTATTTTATCACACTTATCTCATCCAACAGCTGCTATTTTAAATAAAAGTGAAATTATTGCAGCTGGTAAAAATCCTAAACAAATGACCCCTGTGGGAACAGGGCCTTTCAAATTCCAAGAATGGAACAGAGGTCAGAATCTTATTTTAAAAAAATCTGACTCCTATTGGGGTGAACTAGCTAAAATTTCTACTATTGAATTTAAAATTATCCATGA
>JBOFDR010000226.1:0-2582 GCA_051647205.1 Brevinema sp.
TAAAGCTCTTGGCTTATGTCCTGTATTACAAATGAACGACGGTCAAGTGTTTGTAAGTAATAAAGCTTTTGGTTTTGAAAAAGCATTTGATAAAACAGTAACTGCTATTAAAGAATCAATGCTTAAATCTCCAATTAAACACTATATTATTGCACACTCTATTCTTAATGAAGAAGTGCTGAGTAAATTTGTTGATAAATTATCAAAAACTGTAGGTTTTGCTCCTACTGATATTAATGTTGTACCGCCTTCTATAATATCACATGTTGGCTTAGATGCTATCTCTGTAGGTGTCGTTTACCAATATTAAAAAAAACTAATATAAAAACCCCCAAAAAAAATTTGGGGGTTTTTATATTAGTATGATCAAATTGTAAAATAATTTATCGTAGCATTTTTCTAGTAAAGGAAATCATAAAATATGATGGGAGAAGAACACCGAAAAATCCTTGCATAATTGACAAACTACGCATTATAATTCCTGTAGGGACAAGATCTCCGTATCCGATTGTAAACAATGTGATACCACTATGATAGAGACTTCTACCAAGTCTTGATAATTCAATCGATGACTCAGCAATAGAAAAAGAATCTACATAATAATAAGAGCCTGCGAATCCTAACCAAACAACAATAATTCCAATAAGAGATCGCCAAGGATCTGTACCATATCCGCCTAGTAAGTCTAATAAAAACCATTCTGAAAATCCACCAATATACGAAGAAATCTTTTTTGAATGCATATGGTATTCACGCATAGAACGTCTATGGCATACGTAAGCTAAATCTTCTTCAGGATATCGATGTATCAAATTAAAATTATCTTTAAGCATAAGAAAGCTTTGTGCATAAAGATGTTCAAGCTCTTTTAATCGTATATTTTTAATTTTATTAGGGAATTTCTGTTCTATATTTTTAATTTCGAGAAGATACATATTTTTGATAGCTTGGTAAAGATTGTTTTCTTTCCAGTAAATGACAAATTTTCCTTCTGTTACCAGCGTTGTAAGTTGTAAATACTCAAATTTAATATGCGGACTAATCGTGAATACAGTGCCAAGAGAGGCTCCTTTTAAGGATAAAGCATAGCATGACTTTGCTCTAAAATTGATATTTCCTGAACTAAAAATGTTATCTAAAGAAACATTATCTAAAACAGCCTCTGAAAAATTAAGGGTACTATTCTCAAAATTTGTATACGAAAATTGAAGAGAGGCATCAATTAAAGAATAAGAGAAATCTATTTCTTCCATATTATCAAAGAAAACATTCTTCATGGAAATCTCACATCCTTGAGTTGCTTCACTATAAGAAAAATTCAGTTTTCCTTCTTTGAAAATTGAATAGTCTAATATTAATGAAGAGCTTTCTAAATATAACTCTTCAAAAGACTTACTTCCACCACCAATATCCATAGAGTAACATATTAATCGACTGTCACGGATCTCTGTAAAAGAAAATATAATATTTTTTGTTTTAGCATGAGATAAATTTAGCGATAGATCTTTGAGGTACATTTTATCTGCATAGATTCCTTCAGAAATATCAGAATAAGAAAGATTTAATGATCCACCAAGCATATAACTATTACTAAAATGCATACTTCCTTTATGTAAAAATAAAGAAATGAAATATCTCATTCCTTCCTCAAAATACGCATAATTAAAGAGAATATCACCATCTTTGATATGAGTAAAAGATAAGGAGAATTTCACATTTTTTGCTATTAAAGTTCTACTAAAATCTAAAAACCCTTTATTAATGGTAATTTGTGAGAAATCTGCATGTCTTCCACCAAAAAAAGAACCGTAGGATAAAAATTCTAAAGATTCTATAGAAAGACGACTGAAATCTAGATCTTCAAAAAATGATAGTCTTGCAGAGATCAAGTGAGGGAAAGGACATTCAAAATTTTGAGAATTGGAATAAATATCGATGTCCATTGTTTTTAAATATCGATCAAATGAAAATTCAGGGATAAAACACTCATCTAGTATTAGTTCACTCATACCTTCGCGACATGCTTTATAAATATCTTCAATATCTATTTTTGCATAGTAAACATCATAACCAATCAAGGTGTTATTCTCATAAATAAGTTGAGCTGATTTTTGATAACTTTGAAGTGTATAATAATAATGATCTAAAGTATGAGTATAAAATCTCACAATAACTGTTGAGTCTGAAATTTTTTTCCCTTTAAGAAAAAAATCTTGAGTCTCTTCTCTAACGCTATACTGCATAAGAACCTAATCTATAGAATTTGTAGGATAAGCAAGCATGACAAAAATTAGAAAAAAACTGTGAAATATACTATAATAGTAAGATATTTTATCAAGTTAAGGTTGGGGTGTAATGATACAATCTTTATTATATTATTTTCAAAATCTATCTAAAAAGCAACAGTACTGGCTTATTTCTGGACTATGCTATTTATCGACACTCTTTGTTATTTTCTTTATTTTTGATTTGATTCCAAAAGAAGTTCGTGATTCTCATTCATTTGAAGATGTTGTCTTAAAATATAAACCTAAAGAAATTGTATTTTCTGTAGATAAAGATTTTATAACTTTTTCTTCCTT
>JBOFDR010000227.1:0-5041 GCA_051647205.1 Brevinema sp.
CTTACAAATCCAGCAAAAGCACTCATGACCCTTGAGGTTTCCCCAAGCTTATCAATAGCACCATCATACTTCTTTTTCATTGATATGAGCGTATCAAGTCTTTTCAAACCAACTTCATTGCTCATATCTGATTCAAGATCAAGCATCGTCTCCTGAATTTGCTCTTCCAGCCATGTTGTGACGTTTTTTTTATTTTGTGTTGCTTTTTGTCTTCGCTCTTCCCAATCAAAAGGAGATCCCTCATACTTCTTTTTCCACTCTACAAGCGTGGTTTCTGAAACATTTAGGATCTTTGCAATCTCTTTTTGGGAGTAGCCCTCTTCAAAAAGCTCTCTTGCTCTTGGGCTTAACTCTTCGAACTTCCCCACTGTTACTCCTCGTCCCCTTTATGGGGACTATTTCATCCTTGAAAAAAGATTTAGGGCAACACTTATTGCAGATAGGATTGCCATTGCTTGATAAATAAATTTGGTATTTTGTCTGATACGCTGTTCGTGATCTTTTAGGATTTCTTTATGTTCTCCTACGATCGTCTCCATAAAGACTTTTAATTGAGAGGCGATCTCTCTAATGGCGTTTGTATTTTCGTTGGTTGCTTTTGTCAGTTCTCTCATATCTTTTTCAAGGCGATCTAATCTTTGATTTAATTCTGACATTTTTTCTAGTCCTTTATATCTTCTATTTTCTTTTCTATACTCTTATTTTACAGTAGCAAATACTAAAAAACCTTAGAAACACTTCACTATCATTAAAAAGTTATCAATAAAAAACAGGATCGAGAGATCCTACTTATTGAGTGAAAATTGACAAATTTAAGTTTAGATTTTAGATGGATAAAAGGGCTATTTTATATATCTTTTAGAATAAAAAAGAAAGAAGAGAAAGAAGGAGAATAGAGTACTTTCGCTATGTGCATCCTTGCACGCTCAAGTACATCGACATCCATGTCTTGACTTGTGCCGAGAGCTAAGCTATACTTGTGTACGATATAAAACAGAACAAAACGAGGTTAATCCTATGAATAAAGATAATATTTTAGAAATTTTTGAAGAATTAAGCGAAGTGATGAGTGCTGAAGAATTTGAAAACTTATGTGATGAGATCAAAACAAAGCTACAAAAAAGAGACCAACGATCAATTGAACTGGCAGTGAAATACTTGGGCTTAACTACCGCAATATCTTTTTTAGATGCCCCATTAGCTAGATTCTTAAACGAATTTTCAAGACCTACTCAACGCTTTATCATGGCTCAATGTTTTTAAAGTATCATGACAAATAAAAAAGACCATTTTCTCCGTTTAGGGAAAATGGTCTTTTTCTGATTAGTTTTATGTAAGCAATTTTATTATTAATTTATATAACAAAAAGATTGAGGGACATATTTAGGCTTAATCTGCTCTTCTTTAGAAAAGAGTTTTACTTTGTCTAACACTAAAGCAAATCCCTTTTTTTTATTCTGAAAATATTTGAAAAATTCTTCTTCTGTTATTCCACCGACTTTATGAAATTGTTTCCATAAATTTTCAGGACTATCCTCTTTTATATCGACAATACTCGCAGCACCAACGATCTTCTTTGTAGTTCGAGACATATAAATTTCGGCTTTTGTTACTTTTCTACGGATAGGTGTCTTACGGAATTCTACTGTTTTACTGCCATTTAGTATTGCTTCTGCATATTGTGGTCTAATTGATAATAAAATTTTCATTCACTCCTCCCATATTAATTATATTATGAAGTTGTTTTACTGTCAACTTTCTGAATCCCCAATATCCTTGATGAGATAGACCGCAATCATCCATGAGAGATTTCATTGTTATTCTTTTTTTGAAAGGTATGTTATAAAGCATCTTAATAATGTGAGGGTATCTTTTATTGTTATAAATTTCTCGGAGTTCATCTGCCGTAAAAACGGTATAACGAGAGATATTTCTTATAAACTCATCTGCATTTTGGTATGAAGAGATATTTTTATATTCAGTAACGACACATACAGAGGTCGCTACTGAAGAAAAAAAGGGACTTTTACCTTGCTCTGCTGTTCTATAAATAACAAGAATATCTCCCTTTTTAAGAGTAGATATCCTTTCTATACCACAAATATAAACTTTATGAATACTATTTGTATGTGAAATATCTTGTATTAGCTCCTCAGGATTCTCTGTTTTTAAAATGGAATCTCCAAATAATCTTGTATGCCATTTAGGATAAATACTTAAAAGATATATATTATTTGAAATATGAAATTTTGGGTAATCTATAAAAACGTTATCATACTTGATAGATAGATCTTTGATATACACTTTTTCTTCACCAGCACTAGTGTTTTTCGTTCCATGATATTTAAATCCATATCGCTCCAATAAGGAAATAAGTCCCTCATGTTTTTCAAATATAGTAACATAGACTTCATCGATATTCTTGTAAAGAGCTTCGTGCAGGATTTTACTGATATAATACTGACCTAAATTTGTACCATGAGCATCTATTTTGAATGTGCCAATTTTCATACGATTTTTTTTAGAAAGTTTGGGCGATATATCACTATGATCTTCATCTTTACTTTCTAGTTTAAGATACAGAAATCCACTAATTTTTTTATCATCACTGTATGTAAGGTAAGCTTTTTCATTACTTTTTTTATTAAACCAAGTTTCAAAACCACTATAATCTTCTTTTAAAGAATCAAAAAAAGGATCGGATAAATTTATTTCAGAAAAAAAGTGTTCTTCTAGATTTGGTGTTTTTATCATTTAAATTCTCTCTTTGGAAATATACATTCTCAATCTCAGTCGTGTTATTTTATAAATATTTTCGCTAAGCATTCTGTTAATAAACCAAAAAATAAAATAACTAAAATTGATCTTATCAATGTTTTAACTGTTGTCTGCTGAGATTCAAATTTAGTAAAAAATATAGATGTATTTTTTACTTTTCCTTCAAAATTTGATCTAAAGTGATGTGCAACATAATTTTGATGGCCATAGCCATCAAAATAGCCTTTCCATTCTTCTTCTAAAATTCGTGGAGTAAGTTTATAATCATCACAAAAATATATAGGGTGTTTTCTTAGGGGATCTATAGAAATAATATGAATCGCACTAAATTGTGCTAGAGAATACACCTTTTGATCTCCTTTCTTATTTTTTTTATTATTCAGGAATTCATTTATCTCTTTGTCTATATTTGTTAATTTATCTATTTTTCTAGGATCAGTAAATCTAAAATCCATCACATCTATTGTAGTGAAAATCTCTTGAAATCCTCTTTGTTTTAGTTGTATGTCGGTTTTAAATGATGCTGGTAATTTTATTCGGAATCTTATATATTTATTGTTGACACTGTTCTTCTTTGAGAAATTAGATAATGGGATACAGATCAAGGTATTTGAACAAGTTTAAGTAGCTTTAAATCATCTTTTATATGTAGCAGCTGGGTATCTTCTTCATTCTCAAGTGTAAAAATATACGGCCCATTCTCTTTTGATTCAGTTCTAGATGAGGTGTTGCTTTTAAAGATAAAGTTTAAGATAGAAGGATTTTTTTTAATTATTGGATGTAAATCCTCAATATCCTTCGAGCCTATTTTATCAGACGGAAATGTTATAAAAAGATCCGTACATTTATTTGAACACAGTACGCCTATGTCTATATATCTTTTATTTTTTGACTTTTGCCACAGATTTAGATTTAAAACAATATTCTTTTCTTCATCTGTTACTGTCATATCTTCTTTGCTAAAAGCTAAGTAAAAATTAATTCCTATCATATATTCCGCTTTCTATTTATTTTATACCTAAACATCTTTAATTACCTTAATCACGCGAGCTACGATCTGCATACCGTACTCCTCCCATTCTTGAGGGGTGAATTCTTCTCGTCCAAACGATTCGTTATCACTCCAAACGACAATATTTTTATTGCCTTTTCGAACGATTCTTTTTACTTTCAGCTCTTCGCCAATTCTGAGAATATAAATAAAATCACTTTCTAGATTAGTATTTTGTTCGCTGACAAGCAATAGATCTCCGCTTCTTATAGATGGTTCCATGGAGCTTCCAGTTGCTTTTAATAAAGCAACGTATCTTGGGTTGTAAGGATAAATAAAGCTTTCAGGCAACCCAACCCAAACAGGCGTTTCAAAATCAGGATTAATAAATCCAACTCCAGCAGCTGCCTCAATCTCTAATTTTCTCACATAAACAGTCTCTTCAATCGCAGCTGGGTAGTTAGTCTGCACGGGGACAAGAGTCTGATCTTCTTTCACGATCATCTTAGATCCCTCAATACCCTCTCCACGAAACATTTCGCCTTCACCTGTCAAAAGCCAATCAATATTTACATTAATTTTATGTAGATTAATCATCTTATCTGAACTTAACTTACTAGTATTATTTTCATACCTACCGAGGTTATTTTGAGCCACCCCTAACGTTTCAGCAAAAACAACCTGAGTCATCTTCAACTCTTCTCTAACAAGCTTCAATCGCTCCCCTATAGATCCCATTAATACACCTCGTAGAAAAGATTTACATAAAATTAAAAGATATTACATAATAATGATGTAATATAAAGCAGGACGTTATCAATAAGAGAGTACCAGCCTCGAATTGGTGAAAATCGTATTTATATTTTCATTTGCCTCATAAAGAGATAACAACGTCCTGACTCAAGACCGAACACAAAAGCCACTGGTACTGGCGTTCGGATCCTTGGGTCTTTATTTTTAGAGCAGACTTGCTCAATTTTTTAAATCATCGACAACTTACATTATATACATTAATAGATAAATAATCAATCACTTAGAGATTAATTAATATGAAAAGAGGTGTGTGGAATAGTATTGGGGTACAGTTTACACACAACTGTGGGGGATCTGCTATTGGATAGCTAGGCTGAGAAAAGCCTATAAGAGTTCGATTCTCTTCAGATCAAATTTTTAAGGAGGTATTAAATGTATTAAGATAGTTGTTGTGTATGCATATGAACATGTATTTAGTAAGTACGTAGGGTTTGATAAAAATAATTAAGAGGTAATAAA
>JBOFDR010000228.1:0-14625 GCA_051647205.1 Brevinema sp.
TGTTTCGATAAACTTTTTTTCTGATAGATGCTTAATTGATTCAAAATTAGCAATAATTAAATAATCTGCACCAATGTTTTCTAGTTTCTTTTTTTTAATTGATTCCGGAGTCAATCTTCCTAAAAATTTAGAGGAATCAAAATATTCTTTAGGTAAAGGTTCAAAGGTAAAAATTAGGGAGGCTTCATTATTACTTTTGGCTTGTTCAATAGTATCACAAAGTATTTGTTTATGAGCTCTATGTACTCCATCAAACGAACCAATAATAATATGTAAGTGATTAAGTTTTGGGATATCATTTATTAATTTTGTAAGCATGATTATTCCTTAGGCAAACTGTTATATCTATTTCTTAAGGGAGAAATATTTAATAAGTATGATACAAAACCAAAAATCAGATATCCTGTTATAAATAATGTGGTACCTATGATTAATAATAGGAGTGGTGAAGTTGTTGTGAGATACCAATTGTGGATTGGTTTTAGTAAGATCCAAATAATCCCACTGATAATAGTAAAGAGTAGTGTTTGTATAACAATAGATTGATAATCGGTGGGTTGTTGTTTTAATGTATGTGCAATAAGAGTTAACCCAATGATGGTTGTAAGCCATCCAGATATAAGATCACTATAAACCAATCCTATTCCTTCCCATCCATATATCTGAGAAATTTTGTACCCAGCGATATTGGTAATAAAATTAATTAAAATCAATATAAGAGGCATTTTTGGTTTTTCGATAGCATAGAAGATTTTACTCGTGAGCACGGTTAGTGACCAAGGGATAATAATTGTACCGAGAATTTGTACAGATTTAATAGTTAATCCTAGTAATTCTTTTGTCATTCTTCCTGTTGATCCTGTTACTAATAATGAAATGTCTCTAAAAATCAGATTAACAATTACGTCAGGATAAAGACTACAAAATAACGAAATTGGAATAGCAATAAACATAAAGAATAAGAGTCCTTGTATCCATGCTTGAGCGAGTTGTTTTTTATTATCTTTTATTTTTGCAAAAATAGGAAAAATAGCTGTAGAAATTGCTACACCAATAAATCCTACAGGAGCAATCATAATAGTATTAGCATTTCTTATATAAGTTATGGATCCTTTAGGTAAAAAAGATGCAAAATAACCAAGCCCTATCGAAATTCCTGATTGAGCAAGGTAGTTTAAAGAGGTAGGACCAAATAATTTCCAGAATTTTTTTGATGTAGGGTGAGTAAAATCTAAGACAAAACTATATCTAAAGCCTACTATATAAAGTTCTATTACTTCCATTAATGCTTGTAAAAAGGTACCGATTACTACAGCCCATGCTAATGACGTGATTCCTAAGTATTGGTATGTTGCAAGAGGAAAAAAAATAAAAACGATATTTGCAACGATAGGAGCGTTTGCAGAGGAAAAGAATCGCTCATGTGCATTTAAAAGACCCATTGCTACTGAAAAAAATGAGAAAAAAACAGTCGATAAAAGCATAATTGATGTTTGACCAACAACTTCTTGAAAAGCTGTAGGATCATTATTAAATCCAGGTAAGAATATTCTTGTCCACATAGGAACTACAAATATACCTACCGCTATAACAACACATGATACGATGATTATTTGATTGATTATATTGGATGCAAATTTATCTGCAGCAATGGTGTCCTCATTTTTTTCTTTACTAAAAACAGGTAAAAAGGCACTAACCAGAGGGCCTTCACCTAAAACTTTTCTGAGAGCAAGGAGATTTGCGTTAGCACTGTGAAAGGTATCAGCACTTGCTCCGAACAAAAAATTCACCACGTTAAATTTAACAATTCCTGAAATTCGGGATAAAAATGTCCCAAAGCTATTAATTAAAGTGTTTTTTAATGGAACATAAGAAACTTTTTTCATACATTACCCTCGATCTTATCATAGATAACGAGCTCCTTGTTATAGGAACTCGTTATCTATATGTATTAGGTCTTGTTGTTAATTTGTATTTTGTGATTGAACTAATGTTAAGGCAGATACCACTACAATATCTTCTATGGAACAGCCTCTTGAAAGATCATTTATAGGTTTAGATATTCCTTGTAGGATAGGTCCATAGGCTTTGGAGTCTGGGGAAAAACGTTGGACTAGTTTGTAACCGATATTTCCAGCTTCAAGACTTGGAAAAACTAAAGTATTAGCATGACCAGCAACCTGACTGTCTGGTGCTTTTAGGGATGCTGTTTCGGAATCTATAGCAGCATCTAGTTGCATTTCTCCATCAAATAAAAAATCAACCTGACGTTCTTTTAGTATATTTACAGCATCAATGACTTTTTGAGTTTCTGCAGAAGAAGCAGATCCTTTAGTAGAAAAACTTAATAAAGCAATTTTTGGATCAACATTTAAGAAATTTTTTGCTCCTGATGCACAACCAATAGCAATATCAGCAAGCTGTTCAGGAGTAGGATTTGGGACAACAGCACAGTCTCCAAAAATTAACAATCCATCTTTTCCAATATTTTTAACAGGTGTTTCCATGACAAAAATACCACAAATAGTTTTCACAAATGGTTTCGCAAAGAAAATAGCTGCACGAAGTGTTTTTGAGGTTGGTGAAAAACTTCCTGATACCATGGCATCTACAAAGCCGTTAGAAAGAAGCTTCCCCCCAAAAAAGACATCATCTGTCATTTCTTTTAGAGCTTGTTCTTCTGTGAGACCTTTGGATTTACGTTGTTCATAGTATTCGTTTGCAAATTCTTTTAAACGAGGATCATTTTTAAAATCAATAGTCTCAATTCCATCTAAATTAATGTGATGTTCTTGTGCGATTTTTGCTAATTCTTCAGGATTTCCTAGTACAGTAACGCTGGAAGCAAATTTTTCTTTGACGATGATTTCTGCTGCTTTTAGGACACGGGGATCAGCCCCTTCTGGTAAGATCAATCGTTTTGGATTAGATTTGGCACGTTTTATCATTTGTTGAGCAAAATTCATATAGCTATTCCCCTATTTTTATCAATTAATCTCTATTGTTAAGAATCATCAATAGTCTGATGAGCTGTAACAATGCCATTAGTGCACCAGCAACATAAGTCATTGCTGCCGCGTCTAACACCTTTTTTGCACCAGGTAGTTCATAGGTAGGATCAAGATATCCATCCATTTCGAGAGTTGTTAACGCTCTTTTACTAGCATCAAATTCCACAGGTAAAGTAATCGCAGAAAATAGAAAAAACGCTCCAAAAAAGATTACACCAATATGTAATAAGTAAGGAATACTAAAGAAAATCCCAGCAATCACAAGGATAGACCAAGTGTTTGACATGATACCGACGATGGGAGCAAAACTATTTCTGAGCATCAACGGTGCATAAGATTTATGGTGCTGTATTGCATGTCCTACTTCATGGGCTGCAATAGCAATTGCGGCAATCGAATTACTGTGATATGTTGTTTCTGAGAGACGAATAACTCTAGAGCCAGGATCGTAGTGATCGTTTAGAGAGCCTTGGATACATTCTACAGGAACATTGGTGATTCCATTGTCAGAAAGAATGCTACGTGCTACTTGAGCACCAGTGCTACTAGCAGATACCTCCGACCATTTTTTGAACGCTGCTTGGACTTTAAAATGAGCATAAACCACCATTAAAAATCCAGGGACAATGATGATCAGTGTATTGTCTAATCCAAAAAATATCCCTGCAAATAAGAAAAGTCCATATATAATCATAAAAAACATTTGCATAACTATCTCCTTAACTTGTTATATCATAAATTATTTGTTGTACTTTGAGACACCGTATACGATATCTTCATTTTATTATATCATATAAATCATATTTATGATATCTTATTTATGTGAAAATTTTTGTTGAAGTGCCTTTAGAACACAAGGAGATACTTTTTCAGAAATATCTCCTCCAAGATTTCCTATTTCTTTAACAGAAGTGGAGCTTAAAAACAAGTGCTTATTTTGAGCAGTAAAAAAAACCGTATCAATAGATGGAGAAAGCTCATGATTAAGAGAGGCAATTTGAAGCTCATATTCAAAATCAGAAATTACACGTAATCCTCGGACAATTACAGAAGCATTATATTCTTTAACTGTATCAACTAAAAGTCCTGAAAACGAGATTATTTGAATATTTGGTTGCTCTACAAAAATTTCCTCCCATAAAGATACTCTTTCTTCCAAAGAAAAAAGTGTGTTTTTAGAAAAATTATTTCCCACAGCAATGATTAGCTTATCAGATATATTTAAGGCACGTAACGCAATATCTTCATGTCCTTTAGTAGGGGGATCAAAAGTCCCTGGATACATCAAAATTCTCAAGTAAATCTCCTATTTAATGTCCACATTTATTTTTTCTAAAGAATAAATCTCTTTTGGTAATTTGATAAATGTTGTATAAATTTTGTCTCTAGACATAGAAATATTTATGTTTGTCTCATAAAGCATCTCATCGGCTAACGCAATCTTTATATAATTAATATTCCAAGTACTTGTTTGTGTATTTCGGAATAATAAAGATAATCCATAACGATCTTCTTGATTAATTAAGGATGCAGAGATTTTTTGATTTTTATTAACTGTATAAATACGATGTTCCTTTTGATAAGGCAACCATTTTTCTCTGTTATCTGTTATTTTTAAAAATTGAATAATTCCAAAACTAATTACCAATAATACCAAGAATAACCAATAAGAAAAACGAGTGCTTTGTCGAGCGTTAGATAATAGTTTTTGAGAACACTCGGGACAATCAGCAGGTCCTTGCTGAGAAATTCTCTCTCTACGAGATACACGAGGTTCTAAGGAAGGAATTTCTTGATATAATAAAGAATCGTGGTTAAAGGATCTTTGTTTTTGTTTTTCTATCATCGGAGATCCTTATTAATCCTATATAATATTAGGATACAGAATTTCTTGAATATGAGGATTATTTTTTTCAGTAGTACTATTATTGGTATAAGACTGGTCTATTTTATTAGCTTTTTCTAAAATAGGATTGGTATCAAGATTTTGGGGGTCGAGGTTTGTTTGATGGACACGCACAAATTTTATGATGTCATTACTCGACACAAAGTGAAGAGCATTATAAATCCCAAAGCTCTGATCCTTAGAATTTAGTACAAATCCTTCGTTATTTTGTTCTCTCATTAGCTGAGAGGACAAAGATAATTGATAAGTTTCCCATTCTGGTAATGTTTCGAGATCGCTGATCAATCCCTCGTAATTAGTATTCCATTTTGTTCCTTTAAATTTCCATTCAATTGGGACAAAAAAGTTGGTTTTTCCTTTAGTCTTACTATATTTTTTTCGTACTATTGAGATACTCACAATCTCATTTTTATCAAAACCAATATCAGGTAAGATGCTCAAAGGAAAAGTAACTAAATAATTAGAGGAAGTAGTATAGATACGAAATGTTTTTACAGAGTTTTTAGAAATCTGTGAAGATTCATTTTTGAGAAAAGAGGCTTTTTTTTCTTCATTGTAGTTTACAGTGCTGAATACAAGAAGAGGAATTCCCATAATAAGAATAATGATCATTTTTTTCATAGGTATCGCTATCAATTTTTATTTAAGAATAATATTCTTGCTATTATTTTAAATAACTATATTTAAAGTATAGCAAAAATACTATTTTTTTTCAATTTTTTAGCAATATCATGAGATTAGCTGATGATATCAGATACTTGTAATTAGGAGTTATTTGTATTATAATTTATTTAATACTCTGTAAGGAATAGTTTATGAAGAGTGTCATATTACTTGGAGGCGAGAATCCTGTCTTTATCAAGGAAACTCTCCAAAAAATTATGGAACAAATCTCAGATATTAATAAAACCATTTATTATGGAGATGAGCTTGATCAAGAAACATTTTTTTCAGATTTAATGACGGGATTTTTATTTTCTTCTGAGCGTGTGGTAGTCGTTCGACAAGCAGATGCCGTAAAAGGTGATTTTGAAAAAAACTTATTAAGCTATCTTAATCAGCCTTCAAATAGTGTTTGCTTAGTGTTAGAATATCATAAGATTCCCACTAAAGTTCTTAATGCTGTGAACAAACTTGGGAGTACCATTTCAGAAATACATAATTTTAAAAAAGCTTGGGCAACAGATCAAAAAAATTATCTTCAACGAAAATTTTCTGAAAAAGAAATCTTGATTTCCAGCACCTCGATTCAGCTTTTAATTAATATGGCTGGTAATGATATCGAAGAACTATCAGGTATGTTAGATCGCTTGTTTGCTTATTTAGGTGATAAAAAAACACTATCTGATGAGGAAATTAATTTTGTGTTGGAGCGAGCTAAAAACGGATCTATTTTTGATTTGATTGATGCTATTTTTCAACGAAATCCTCAAAAATCTCTTGAAATGTTTACAGATCTTCAATATGCAGGAGAGTCATTTCCTGCTATGAATGCGATGTTTCTTCGGGCTACTCGGATTATGTGGGCTGTTAAAACTTCTAAAAATGGACAAATCCCTCAAGGTTTTGCTGTTTCACCTTATGAGTGGAATAAATATCTCGGTATGAGTAGACAGATTAATCTCAAATTTTTATCCTCCTGTTTGGAAACAATTGCAAAGATAGAATTGGAATCAAAAACAAAACCAGAAATATTTGCTCAAAGCACTTTTGAAAGTTTTTTATGCACTTTATAATGTGTAAATGTTATAAAAAATATGATCATTAAGAATATTGTAACAAGAATTACTTTAAACATAATGACCTCTGTTGTTGGGAGGTCAAAGGAGTTTAGCGGTGCCAGCTTTAAAATTAGGCAATGGGAATTTTCCTATTAATAAACAAAAAACATTCTCAGAAGTGTTAAAATCATTACGAGATGATAGAGATCTTGCTAAAGAACTCGGTGTGAATGATCAGCTAGATCATGCGATTGCTGTAGTAGCAGACGGGCAAGAAAAAGATCTCAGTACAGAGATCGGGATGATAAAAAAAATCCGTTTTTTAACTCCATTTGATGAAGAGGGTTTGACTATTATTCGTCACTCTACGGCTCATTTGATGGCACAAGCATTGATGCGTCTTCGTCCTCATACCAAAGCAGCAATTGGTCCTGTAATCAAAGATGGATTTTATTATGACTTTGATATTGCTGGAGAATTTGGTGAATCAGATCTTCCTGCTCTTCAAAAAGAAATGGAAAAAATCACTAAAGAAGCATTTCCTATTGTCAGAGAAGTGTGGTCAAAAAAAGATGCGATTGATTATTTTACCAAAGAAGGTGATATTTATAAAGTAGAGATTTTAAATGATATTATCAAAGGTGATGAGCCTGTAACCTTATACCGTCAAGGAGAATTTCTTGATTTATGTCGTGGGGTTCATGTACCTAATGTCAGATCCCTCAAGGTCTTCAAATTACAAACGCTTGCAGGTGCTTACTGGAGAGGTAATGAAAAAAATAAAATGCTTACTCGTATCTATGGTACAGCGTTTGCGACTAAAGAAGAACTTAAAACTTATCTTGAAAATATCGAAGAAGCAAAAAAACGGGATCACCGAAAACTTGGTCGTGAGCTAAAATTATTTGGTTTTCATGAAGAAGGTCCAGGTTTGCCATTTTGGTATCCTAATGGGATTATTCTTAAAAATGAGATGCTCAAATTTATGCGTGAAGAACTTGATCTAAGGGACTATATTGAGATCGAAACACCCACCATGCTTAAAACTTCTCTTTGGGAGATCTCAGGGCATATGGTTAATTATCAAGAAAATATGTTCTTTTCTTCTACTAAAGAAAACGAAACTTTGGCCTTAAAACCAATGAACTGTCCTGGTGGGATTCTTTGGTATAATAACGAATCTCATTCCTATAAAGAGCTACCACTTCGTGTAGCAGAATTTGGGAAAGTCCACCGTTATGAAAGATCAGGTCAATTAAATGGTTTAATCAGAGTACGTGGATTTACACAAGATGATGCTCATGTTTTTATGACTAAAGAACAAATCGAAAACGAAATTGTGAATGCAATGGAGCTTGTTGATAAGACTTATTCTACTTATGGATTTGATTATGAGATTGAATTTTCGACCCGCCCTGAAAAATCTATTGGTTCTGATGAAATGTGGGAATTAGCAGAAAAATCTCTCAAAGCTGCGTTAGATCGATTTGGTAAAAAATACACACTCAACGAAGGTGATGGTGCTTTTTACGGACCCAAGATAGATTATCACTTAAAAGACGCTCTTGGACGTACCCATCAATGTGGGACAATCCAGTTAGATATGAATCTTCCTCATCGCTTTAATATGACGTATACTGGATCTGATGGAGCTGAGCATATTTTAGTGATGATTCACCGTGCGATTTATGGCAGTTTGGAGCGATTCGCTGGAATTTTGGTAGAGCATTTTGGAGGGCGTTTTCCTTTATGGCTTTCTCCTGTTCAATTAAGAATTCTTCCTGTCTCTGAGAAGTTTAATGATTATGGAGATCGTGTCCGTAGCGAGCTTAAAAAAAATAGTATTCGTGCAGAAATCGATAAATCCAACGAAAAATTAGGCTATAAAATTCGTCAGTCAACACTTGATAAAGTGCCTTATGTTGTTGTTGTTGGTGAAAAAGAAGAGCAAGATCACACAGTTGCTCCTCGGCATTTCAAAAAAGGCGAAATACCTTCTGTATCCATTGATCAACTAATTAAAGATCTTACAGAAGAAATTATTACACGTCAAAGATAATTTGAAAATAATACACCCCTTAGGGGTGTATTATTTAGCTTTAAAATTTTGTCATGGTGATCAATGTGATAAATATATTAAATAGTAAGTAAATTTTTTAAGGAAGCATTATGCACAATCTCAAATCAAAATTGATGCGTCTCAATAAATGTAAATATCATTTGTATAATAGTTTATTAGGAACGTATCAGTTTGATGATTTTATCTTAACGATTGATCAAGTACAAGCCGACCCTTTTGCACCACCATCCAAAGCAACAATTACAGTTCCTTTATCTCAGACTACTTTTGCTAAAAATCTTATTTCTACTCCGACAAGAGAATGTGCGTTTTGTGATGCAATTGGACGTATTTTTGCGAAGAATATCCGCACCTTTATTAAAGAAGACAAGGGTTCTGGTAATGGCGGTATCTGTGTTATCCGTTATGGGATGCAAAAAGTGATCGAAAGTAATGCAGTGATTATTAATGATGATTCTATAGAATTAAAAATATTGATTGGTTTACCTGGTTTTGGGCGATCAATTGCTGGAAAAGAAGCTCAAGAATTCCTACTAGAAGAGATTCCTGCACTTATTAAAGAATCTCTTATTAATACAAAAGTTCACACAGAATATTTGGAAGAATTTGTAACTCTGATAGAGCGACAGCAATGGCTTCGTGAAGAATGTCGACAAAAAGGACTGGTTTCTTTTATAGCAAATGGTTCGATCTTAGCAAGAGCTTCTTCTATTAATGACAAACCCATGTCTCATCAAAAAGCAATAGCTTTTGAATCTCCTAAAGAATTTCTCACAACAATCACCCTCCCAGATGGTTTTAAACTACATGGGATGGGAATCCCTAAAGGAATTACTCTCATTGCAGGAGGGGGTTTTCATGGAAAGTCCACCCTTCTTGCAGCTCTATCACATACAATCTATAATCATATCCCAGGAGATGGGCGAGAGTATTGTGTTACTGATGAAAGTGCTGTATTTCTCAGATCTGAAGAAGGTCGACCTGTTATGGGAGTTGATATTTCTCCTTTTATTCACCATCTACCAGATTGGAAATCTTCTGAATATTTTGAAACAGAAAATGCCAGTGGATCTTCTTCTCAGGCTGCAAATCTTGTAGAGTCCCTCGAAATGGGATCTCGATTGTTATTAATAGATGAAGACGTTTCTGCTACTAATTTTTTAATTAGAGATGCTCGGATGCGTTTATTGATTCCCGATATTAAAGAAACAATTACTCCTTTAATTGCTCATATGAAAAATCTCAAAGAACAAGGTATTTCTCTAGTGATGGTTACGGGTGCTTTGGGTGATTTTATGAGTATTGCAGATCGTGTGATCGTTGCAGAAAGTTACCATTATCATGACGCTAGTGATCAAGCTAAAAAAATTATTACCTCTTCTCCTGTAAAACCCATAGTAACAAGAAAATTTGAATTTGGATCAAAACGTATTATTTCTAAAGATACTATTGATTTCCTGGGAAAAAAAGGAAAGGCAATTATTGATGGAGAAAAAAATCTTGTTAAGATAGGGAGAGATGTTATTGATCTTAGCGATTGGGAACATCTTTATGACTATTCTCAATTTGCTACTCTTGCAGCAGTGATTGCCTATGCTAAACAAAAAAGATATTTTGGGCAAAAACCTGAAAAAATTTGGGAATGTGTAAAACGTGATATTGATAAAGAAGGTTGGGATATTCTTTCCAGAGTTGGTTTTGATCATGTGTCACCAAGAGAAGAAAAACGTATGCATAAACAAAATCAAGAAAAAATAGAAAATACTAATCCTTGGCGTTATATTGTGAAAACAAGACCACTAGACTGGCATGCGACCTTGTGTCGTCTGAGAGGACTTTCTTTTGAAAAGAGTGATATTGACAAATAAAGCACAATATTCTATAATATTAACCGTGTGTTTTAAGGAGTATTTATGGATTATTCATCACTTTTTCGTAAAATTAACGACTATCCTATTCCTGGAATTGTTTTTGAAGATGTGACTACTTTTTGGAAAGACGGAGCTGCTTTTGCAGATAGTATTACAAAAATCACAGAGTATTTTAAAGATAAAGGGATTACTAAAGTTATTGGATTAGAGGCACGGGGCTTTGTTATAGCTGCTCCAGTAGCTTTTGCTTTGGGAGTGGGTTTTATTCCTGTTCGTAAACCTAGAAAACTTCCTGCTCCGACAATCTCAGAAGCGTATAGCCTTGAATATGGTGAGAATATTCTCGAAATGCATATTGATGCAATTACTCCTGCTGATAAAGTTTTGATCTGTGACGATATCTTAGCAACAGGTGGAACGCTTAACGCAACCGAAAAACTTATTCAAAGACTTGGTGGCACAGTAGAAGGTATTGGGCTTTTATCTGAGCTTGTTTTCCTTAATGGACGCCAAAAATTAACTACTAAAGATATCTTTGTTCTTTATCAAGTCCAAGAATAAATTACTCAACAACAGATCTGTCCTAAAACAGTTTTTACTATTCTTTATAAAAAGAAAAACACAGCTATGAGCTGTGTTTTTTTATATCTTGTATTGATTGTTCGAGATTATCTAAGATCCATCCCATAGTTGTCTGATCTACGCAGCCCATATTTCCGATACGAATAATTTTATCTTTCAGAATACCCTGTCCATTTGCGATAATGATACCTTTAAGCTTCATTGATTCGATAATCTCTGGAGCACGATCGATTTCATAGGCAATTGTGGTTGGTGATGATACAAAACCTGTCTTAACAACAGATTTTAATCCTAGTTTTTGTAATCGATCATGAGCATAGTCAGCAATCTTTTTATTTTCACTAATAATCTCATCTAATGGTTTTTGTAAAAGAATCTCTAAACTTTTTTTAAGGCCTAAAATAGTATGAATATTGGGTGTCCAGCTCGCCACTCCTTTAGATTGCGATATTCGTTCTTTTTTAATATCAAAAGTAAATTTTGGTAAGTGAGATTGCTGAAGAGCTTGTTCTACTTTTTTGCCAGATAAAGAAAGTAAGCCTAAACCAGATGGAATCATAAATCCCTTATGCCCTACTCCTAAACAAATATCAATACCTAAAAGATCTTGATTGATTGCCACAGAAGATACAGAACTAATTGCGTCTACAATAAATAATACGTTTGTAGGGGAGATAATTTTTGCATATTCACTAATAGGAGCTAAAACACCGGTACTAGTTTCACAGTGACATGTAAAAACAGCTTTAATATCAGTGTGTTGACTGAGAGTTTTTTGTAGTTCTTGCGGATCTGGATATGTCCCGTACGGTGAAGAAATACTTACCACATCACATTTATATGCCTCAGCAATTTCACGAAAACGCTCAGAAAATTTTCCGAATTCTAATACAATAATCTTATCTTTAGGAGAAAGTATATTAGAAATTGCCATTTCCATAAGAGCTGTACCAGATCCAGTAATAAATAAAGTTGGGGTTTTAGTACCAAAAAATGTCGCTACATCAATAGTTGTATCTCTAAATATTGTTTCAAATTCTGGAGTGCGATGGTGAATATTTACTTTCATTGAATCAAAAATTTCGTCAGGAATATGTGAAGGACCTGGAGTAGCGATAAATGGTATACGATACTTCATTTTTTATCCTTTATGGTTTAGAGTTAGTGGTATCGGCGTAAAAGATATTAACAGGACGATTTTGCTTATTAAGGTATTGTTTTTTATTATTTTCATCAAAACGCCAATTGCCATCTTGTACAAAAGAATAAATATAATTATTTTGTGGCACAAGCTCCACATCAATAGTAAATTCACCAGCACCTTTGTATGTCATCTGATGTGAAAAAGGATTCCAATTATTAAAATCACCAGCAAGCATAACATTTCTAGCATTTGTGTTTATGTATTTAAACTGGTAGATATTATTAGACAGCCATATCGGGTATTTTTTGTTAGGATAAAAATCTTCTTTTAAGGTAAAAATAGATAGTTTTTGTCTGGCATTATCATAGCTTGAGTTTGTGTTTTGAGGATCAGCAATCCAAAATCCATCAACTTTTAGACGATATTTGTAGGAGCCTTTCAGGAGACGATTTGTAATTGCAAAGGTCCATAGATTGCTTTTGGATTCTTGCATAATCCAGTTATCCTGCCAGTTATTAAATTCTCCAGAAAGAACAACAGATTTTGCTTTTCCTTGATAATAAAATAAAATATAATTTTCTAATAAAATTGGCGTTTGGAACATCTCTTTTTTATTGAGAAGTTTATCAATTGTTTGGACATCAAGAAACTGCTTAGATTGGCTAAAAATAAATGTTTGTAATAAGATCAATGATCCTAAAAAAAATATATTCTTCATAATCAAGATTATACAATTTTTTGCTAAAAACTTCAATATTTTAAATATTAAGAAAATTGCTTATCCGAACAAATTACGCTACAATAAGATAGTAACTCTCATAATTAAGGATGATTTATGCTATTTGTTTTAATTGATACTATTTCCAAAGAATTTTCTCAGACATATTCTTTTGAACTTCAAAAAATTCATCAGATTTTATGTGAAAAATTATCTACTTATGATACCATAGTAATTGGATCGGAAGATTCATTAGTAGCAAAATATAAGTTTAAGAACGCTAAATCAGCGTATTATTTTTTATCAAAAAAAAATCAAGATCTTATTCTTATTGATGCTTATGCAGCTTTTTTATCACTTAAAGACACGCATAGAATTTATGAATATACCAAAAAAGGTTTGTATGATATTTGTTTAATTGAAAATCTTCCACATGGTATTGTGCCTTATGTTATTGATCAAGAATTTATCCAAGATCTCCCTGATTTTATTGATGAAGAAACGCCACTTTCTTCCCAGATTAATGACTTAATTAATTGGGAATACCAAGGAATTGATGTTGGAGTATTTCTCTCTCATAGTCAAACAATTCTTCGTCGCATTGATTTTACTCCTACAAATAAACATGCAATCAATTATATGCTTGATCTTGCTAAAGACGCTGATCTTTCATTAGACAATCTTGAGTATTTTATTGATCAGCATCCTATCTTATTACGTCCTGCTCCAGCTTATGTAGCTATAGAACTTTCTCCGAAAACAGATCATTTTTATGCACGTGATTTTTCTTCAAAATCAGAGATGAGCTTATCTCTTTTTCAAAAAATCATTACTGAATGTGACCAAATATCTCCTGAAGCAGTATTGTCTCTAGGTGTTTTCGGAGATCCTTTTGCACATAAAGATTTTGGAGTATTATTTGATTTTCTTGTTGCACAAAATAATAACAGAACTGTTTATGTTGAAACTAAAGCTCTTGTACTAGATGAGAGTTTTTGTGCAAAAGTTTTAAATCGTCCCCATACAGAATTGATTTTTGATCTTACTTTTACTACGGATAGTGCTTTTAATGAATACAAATCTCATCCTCATACCTTATCAGAAATAAAAACCTTTATTCGGTCTCTTCCTCACCAAAATCATATCTGGATTCGATTAGTTCGTGCACCTGAGTCTGAAAGTCATATTAAAAATTTTTTGAAAGAGTGGGAAGATTTTCACCCTCGGATCATTATTACGAAGACTGATTCTATAATGGGTGGAAAAGTAGTTGATTTATCACCTATTAAAAGACATTCATGTTTGGCCTTAAGAAGAGAGATGACTTTTTTGAGTGATGGAACAATGTTAAGATGCCGTCAAAGTAGCTTAGATGAGGCGGTCGGTTCTGTTGTAAATCAATCAATCCAACAACTATGGGATCAAAATCATCCTTATTTCTCAGATCAAGAGAAAGGTAAGTTTGATTCTTGTGCTTTTTGTCAGCAATGCGATGATTGGTGGCTTTGGAATTAAAAAAGCCTTTAATTATTCTTAATAAATTATTAAGTCTTCCGATAAGCTATTATCAAATGATTTTTTCGGGAGAC
>JBOFDR010000229.1:0-1561 GCA_051647205.1 Brevinema sp.
AGAAATACTCGAGATAGAAAGCAATTTACCATCGATGCTAATGGGAATTTTGAGATTGATGGAGTAAAATTTTCTGTACTTAATGCTATTGATGACTACCAAGCAGTTTTTATTGCAGCTAGACCTACTACAGACGGAAAAACTTTATATACCTATCATGGATTAAGATTAACACCATTAGGTATTGCTACAGTGCCTTATACTACACCTACTTATGAAAAACATGAAATTGTTACCGCAGCTGAATCACCTTATTTCTGGGAAATTAATACTCAAAGACCTGAAAATATTAATTGGCAATCAGGATTTTCAACACCTCTTGCTAATAGAGATCGAATCTTAGAAAAAATCGTTAAATCAGAAATAGACAAAAAATAATTTTTATGTAATAATATAATGACTATACTTTATATTTAAAAAGCTGTGATATTTTGTTACAGCTTTTTATTATTTATATTACAGAGTAAATTTATATAAATGTTAAAGAGGCATCGATAAAAATGTGGAAAATATTGTTGTCAGGGTTAATCTTATTATTTCCTAGTATCTTAAAAGCAAAGGTACTTGTTCTCCCTATAAATTATTGGGGAAAACTACCCAATATCGAATGGAATGGATCTACCCCACTTGCTGTTAATCATAAAGAAAATCTCACCCTAACTGCTCTAATAGATGGAAAAGAAATTGAATTTTCTCGTGAATTAACGACTAACTTAGATCAGATTTTATATTCTTTTACACCAAAAACTCCTTTAACGAATCAAGAGAACTTTTTGATCAAGGTACAAGACCATCAAAATAAATTTGGTAACAAGTCCTATAAGATTAAGGTAAAACGAAAAATAACTACCCCGATATTAGAAATTTTATCAATATCAGATAGTGTCACCCATGGTGGATCAGGACTGGTAGTAGTCAAAAGTGAATCTGTAAAAAATCTCCATTTTTTGGGGATTATTGATGAAAAAAATATCCCTTTCTACCCAAAAACTTTTATTAAAGATGGTTACTATGTGATCTTGTTTCCTTGGTATTCAGATTATTCTCATAAGCTGTGTAGACAATATATTCTGGCTATTGATAATGCAGGAAATACCAATACGCTGGCTCTTAATACAAAAGCAAAATTACGTGATTATGTAAAAAAAACAATCAATCTGCCAAATAACTATGCTTCTCAAAAAGCAAAAGAGCTATCGCTATCCCAAGAAGACGCTAAAAAACTTGAAGGAAACATAAACGAAATTAATAAAGCTCTTGCTTCGACAAAGAGTGTTGATCGTTGGAAATTAACTAGATCAAAAAGTTTTCAAAATAGTATCAAAAAAGTTGTCTCAAATAATATGTTTTTTTCAGACCCTATGACACCTTTCCCAAATGCTTACACAACAGCTACCTATGGAGATCAACGAAGATATTATTATAAGAAAAAAGTAGTCCGAACATCTATCCACAGAGGCCTAGATCTTGCCAATAAAAAAAATAGTCCTATCTTTGCTTTAATGGATGGAACAGTAGTCTATGCAGATTGGAACAGTGGAAACGGAAAAAGTATTTATAT
>JBOFDR010000230.1:0-4667 GCA_051647205.1 Brevinema sp.
ATTGGAATAATAACTCCCAAAGCAAGCCAAAATTGTTTATTCCGCCAATCAGCAAAAGTGCTTAAAATTGGATAAAAATTTATAATAATCATATATGTTAAAAAAATAGAAACACTAATATAAAAAATAGACTTAGTCCAAGAATTAAAAAACAAAATTTTAAGAATATGCATTATAGATTCACCTGCTGTTTTTGGCGTCGTATAATCATTGGTAATTCTACTGCTAATGTCAATGAATAAAGCATTAAGATATGCATTAGTAATGATAAAATAAATCTAGTCAAGGCATACAGCCATAAAGATTCTAATTCACGTACAGGTAATAAAGTTCTTGATCTCACAATTAGACCCATACTTTCAAGTTCTAATCCAAGTGACGTGGGTAGAAAAAAATTAGTGATAAAAAACAGAGCACTAAGTAATAAAATAGAAGGATAAAATAGTTTGATATTAATACTAGAACGCATCTGGATACTCAGTAATGTTTGTGGGGATATTTTTTTTCTGTTAGTATACAAATAAATAAGAACAAAAAAAGCAAATAACATAATAAAAATCGGAATAAATTGAAAATAGTACTTATAAATATAATTATTTAAAATCATATAGATATAAGAACACCACTCCTTTATATGATTAAAACGAGTTACAAATAAAGTTAGATGTAAAACAATTAAAAATATTAAGAAAGAATTTAGAATAGTAAGCAATATGAAATAACTACTTTTAATATACTTCATTAAAATCCATACCCACAATCAGTAATTACTTCAAATTTATCAGACCTCATCACGACAACATCCTCGAGACGAACACCACCGAGTTGAGGAATATAAATCCCTGGTTCTATAGTTAAAACCATGTTTTCAATAATTGGCTTATTCCAAACATTATTTAGTCTTGGATTTTCATGAACTTCTAAGCCCATAGAGTGTCCTAGACCATGAACAAAATGTTCTCCGTATCCTTTTTCTGTAATATAATCGCGAGCAATTTTATCAATTTCTTGACCAGTCATCCCATGACGAGCTTCCTCTTGTACTTTTTTAACAGCATCTTCAACAATTTCACGAATTTGATGTAATTCGGGATCTATCTGACCAATAGCAACAACACGACTAAAGTCAGAACAATACATATTACGATAAAAACCAAAATCAAACTGTACTAACTCATTTTCTTCAATAACTTTATCAGATGCTATACCATGAGGAAAAGCACTTCGATAACCTGAAGCAATAATAGAATCAAAGGCCATTTTTGAAGCGTTATTCTTACGACAGTAGTACTCTAATTCTGCAGCCACCTCAATTTCTGTCATTCCCGCTTTGATAACACCTTGAATATACAAAAATGCAGCTTTTGTGATTAAGAGATTCTCTCTAATAATTTCAATCTCAAGCTCATCTTTGATAGAACGCTGTTCAAATAGTGCCATATCTTTTGCTGATTGAGCCTGAGGAGGAAGAGAATCAATCATTTCTTTGCCTAAATTATAAGACATTGTATCCGTAGCAAATTTTAAAAGTGTAATATCATGCTTTAATAAAATTTCATTCAGAGCGAGGCCAAAACTACGATGAACTCCGATTTCTTCTATATGAAGAGTAGCAATTTCTGTTTGTTCTTTAATTTGAGAAAGATAACGTCCATCCGTAAATAAATAAACTTCCTCATGACAAACTAGTAGATGATTGTTACTACCTGTACATGACGTAAGGTAGTAAACATCAGCTGCACCAACAGTCAAAAAGGCTTCTTTAAGCCCAAGAGTAGATTGTAGTTGTACAATTCTTTTTTCAAAAACTGGATTTTTTAAATTTTTACGCATACAAAACTCCACAAAATTTACTATTAATTAGCGAATTTTCAATCAATAGTATTAGGACTAATAAATACATATTACACTATTTGCCAAAAAGAATCAAGTTTAAATAAATTATAAAATTTAGCAGATAAAAGCTTTAGATTTATTAGTAAGGTTTCCGAATACTAAAAAATACCGTATTCAAAAAATACAATGAGGGTTTTATGAAATTTTTATTGCTAATTGTTGGTATTTTGTTATTTCCTCAAAATTATTTTACTCAAAATATCGCTCAAAACACATTTCTCTATAGAGATAATTACACAGATAATAAAGTTTATACGCCAGATGCCTTAAATAGATTATATATTTTAGGTTTGCAATATCTTAACGAAGGTGAACTAACACAGGCTGAGATATCCTTTCGTAGTATTATTGCCTTTCCTTATAGCTCTGATGACTGGCGTGTTGTTAGATATTATAAAGGAAAAGCTCACTTTTATCTCGGTGATATCTATTTTATCTTGAAAAAATATGATAAATCCAGTGAAAATTATCAGCAGGTCGTTCAAGAATATCGTACTGTTGAAGAGTATTCCTCGTCTTTATTTAAACTTGGACGAAGCTTAATTCTTGCTAAAAAAGAAAAAGAAGGGATTCAAGTACTAAAAGATTATAATTATAACTACGCTGTAAGTGAAGGTTTTGTAGATAATGCACTTTTTTGGATCGCTAATGGTTATATTTCATTAGAAGACTATGGCTCTGCCTTAAAAATCCTTCATCAAATTCTCCGTGATTTCCCAACTTCTCCAATGGCCTACGATATTCGTGTTTTGATCGGAAAACTTGAAACAGATATCAAACCTCAATTACCTCTTGCCGAAGATAGTGAATTTCAAACCACTATTAATGATAGTCAAAGAAAAATTGAAAAGATAGAAAAAGAAAAAGAATTGATCTTAAGGATGAAGCAATTACTTTCCTTAAAAGAAGAGTTGCTTATTACTAAAGAAAAAAAGCTTGAATTACTTAAAAAAATCAGTAAATCACGTGCTGAAGCATTAGAAAATAATACTCTTCTTAGTGATCCTACTTCTAAGATAGAATAATCAAGGAAAAAATAATGAAATTGAAATTTTTGATATTATTAGCTTCTATTATTGTAATTCCATTGCATTTATTTACACAGGTAGCAGGTAATCCTACTTCATCTCCCACCTTATCTTCGTGGGTTAGTATTTCTAACGAATATATCACCATTGCCATGGAAACAAATACAGGACGTTATTTGTTATTTGATAACGAAGCTCGATATTCAGCGTTAAATATAGATTCTGTACTATCAAATAATACTTTTTTAAAAACCCTTCCTCCATTACCTGCAGCATTGTCAAATAAGCCATCTGTTTTAGGAAAGACACCTGACGCTCTTAATTTTACAACCCTAAACATTAACAGTAATAAAATTATTTTTGGTTCATCTATCGGAAGTTGGATTACTTCTCCTATTATTGAAAGTAATAAAATTATCTATGCTTGGAAACTGGGAGATCTTGAAATTATCCAGACGTTATCAATTGCAACAAATATCGATACTCAATTTAAAGATGCTTTAACAGTAGAGTATACAGCTATTAATAACTCAGAATCAACATTCAGTAGTATTGAAACAAGAGCTTTTATTGATCCTAGTGTTAATGAATATTTAGACGTACCTTTCTTTTTATTGGATAATAAATCAATCCTAAATGAGCAAGAATTTTTTAAAAGTACAATGCCAAAATTTTGGTTAGCAGCTGATCCTTCAGGGAATATTTCATCGCTATCGATTAAAAGCTTTTTAAAAGCACCTAGTATTATCACACCTAATACTCTTTATCTAACATCAACAGATCGTGCTTTAAGAGATATTTGGAATTTCACTTTTAATCCTCGTAATCGGATTGCTAAAAAAGATTCTGTTGTTCTCATGTATTTTGATCAGCAAGATATTCCTCCTACAGACTCAAGATTACTGGCATCTTTTCAAATATCCAAACCTGCACTAATGAATACATTCCAAAATAACGGTCTTGAAGTAAGAGCAAGTAGTTTCTCTACTAAAAATACAAGCCCAATGCTGATCAATGTATGGATCCTTAATACAACCAACATGATTTATGACACAGCAGATCTTACTTTAATAGTACCAGAATGGCTCACAATCCTAGACGGCCCTACCAAAAGAGTCACAGAGATTGGCAATTCAAATATAGCAACACCTGTTAGTTGGAATATTACTTCTTTAGAATCTGTTGGACGCACTGCTGATATAAAAGTACTTGTTGAAGGAAAGCAAAATGGTATTATTACTTCAAGATTTGAGGCACCTATAACAGTTAATTTGGTTCCTGATTTTCAAAGTAATAATCAAAATATTCTAAAATCAGTAGCAAAAAAAACAGTAGCAAAAAATATTATCACTCCTAAAATAAATTTAGAGAGCTTTTTACCTGGTGATACTGCTGGTGCAACCACAGCAAATCTTAATAGGATTTATCAAAAATTAAAAAAAATAAAATCTAAAGAGGCTCAAGAAATTGTTAAATTAATTGAAACAGAAAACGAACTTATTAAAGAAATTGAAGACACTGAAAAAACAATTAACGAAATTAACAATCAATATCAGATATTACTTGGAATTTATCAAAATCTTTATGAAGATAAAAATCCTATTGATTATTCTTATTTTCGAATAGAAGAAATATCTGATAAAATTAAAAAAACACAACATCGCCTAAAACAGCAAGAATCAGTCTACTCTAATACTTTATAAAATCACGATAAAATATTTTAAAGGTTATCCTAATAGTAAG
>JBOFDR010000231.1:0-1519 GCA_051647205.1 Brevinema sp.
AATAAAGTTAATAATAGATGGTAGCTGTGAAAATCTAATAGGACAATATTGAAACTCCATACTATTTAAAAGTAGATCTCTAAGACTATCATGATTTTGGGCTGGTCCATAAACATTGATTTCAAGACCAGGAATAAAGTTTAGAGAGAAAAAAGGAAAGCCATAAATATGATCCCAATGAATATGGGATAAAAACAAATAAATCTTAGGGTTTTGCTTCCCTTCAAATTCCTGCATTAATTTTTTCCCAAGTGGAATCAGACCTGTGCCAGCATCTAAGATAATTATGGTTCCATCACCAAGCCTTACTTCAAGGCATGTTGTATGACCACCTACTTTCATCTTATCAGCTTCGGGAGTCGGAATAGAGCCTCTCACACCCCATAATGTAATTTCCATATTAAACCTCTTAGGCCATAAGTAATTAGTGGTTCTACTATAATTTTCGGAATTATCGCCTAGCTACTTGATAAATAAAGTAGATTATTTGTTTAAAAAATCCAGCCAATTTTAAGACCAATATAAGGATACAACTCAGAAAGAGCAAATGTCCCTCCTTTCCAAGAAGGTTTGACATTTTGATCACCCAAACTAAGATTTACAAAATCATAAAAATACCATCGAAGACCAAAATCTAATCCTATAAAAATATCATCGGTAATTCTTCGCATTATACTCAATCCTAGATTCACACCTATTCTCAATGTTAATCCTTGTAGTAAATCTGCACTAGTATCACTTTTAAAAGCTAAAGGATTGTATAAAAATCCTAATCGAATATAAGGTGTAAACTCCCAGTGACCAACTAAACCTCTGTACCCTATTCCTGTCATTAAATGTGTTCCTAAAACACTATCAACACTTACTCCAAAGACTGTTGTTGATACTAATTGATAAGGAATAAAACGCTCATACTCACCTTCGATAGTAAATCCAGCTGGCCAACGAGGGGAACTTTTAAAAATATGATTATTCAAAGAACCTTCCACAATACGATTACCAAAAGTAGGAATAGTAGCATGAATATTAAAAGAAAATCTATTTCTTTTAGGACTGACAGGAAGAACTTTGTCTTTTGGCTCAACAAATCCATGAAGATCTTTTGCTTTAATAAGATTACTGGAAATATGCATAACCACAGCAGGCGATTCCGTAGATTTTTTACGAGGATTCTGGTATTGAATTCGTATTTCGTCACCTCTACGAAGACCTCGTGCATTATTGGTAAAATAAAATATATCACCACTATTGCTCAGTACAGTCACTGGATTATTATCTTTTTGAGGGATGACTTTTTGAAGCAAAAGATCCATTTCTTTAGTAATCATTTTGATATTAGACCTTGGAACTCCAAACTCTCGGCTTGATACCTTACCAGAACTAAGCACAAGTAGATCTATCTTTAAAGAAAGAACACTTTCTCTAGTTGAGGTGTTATTAACATATATTTTTAGCACATAACCCACATCTTTAACAAAAGGACTATTTTTTAGAGTAAGTCCTTCTATATCTAGCTCAT
>JBOFDR010000232.1:0-4878 GCA_051647205.1 Brevinema sp.
TATCGAGTTATTGCTTACCATAAAAATGGTAATATCATTGGTGCTAGTGATATCCTCAAAGGTCTACGCACTTTCCCTACACTCAATACTACCGCTCCTCCTCAAAATATCATTGTTTCTAAAGGTGAATTCATAGATCAAATTGAAATTTATTGGAATTCTGCAAGTCAAGACACTATTACTCGTATCTATAGATCATCTGACAATACAGGTGTGTTTGTTCCTTTAGCCGATGTACAAGGAAGATCTTTTGTTGATAAAAATGTCACAGGAACTACTGAATATATTTACAAACTATCTCATATAGGCTTAGACTCTCAAGGTAATTTCCGAGAATATTTTTCTACAGAATATAAGGGTTATTTGTTGAAATTTCCTGATAACATTGCCGCTTCAGTATATTATACAGGTACTAATGGTAATGCACTTGGGACTATTTTGTTAACATGGGAGAAAAATCCTATTACAGATTTATATCGAATTTTTCGTTCTGAAAATGATGTTGACTATGACTTGATTGTTCCATCTACAAAAACAGATTATTTCTTAGATGCTAGTCTTCCACATATTCTCCAAGGTCAAAACACTTACCCATACTATTACTATAAAATACAATCAATTAAAAACGGCCTAGCGAGTGAACTATCTGATTCCTATAAAGGTCTTGCGATTCCTTTGGGAGATTTTTTGGCTAAACCAGCTAATTTTTCTATTAACCAGGGGTTTTTTACGTGGAGCTTAAAATGGGATAGTGTTATTGGTGCCGAAGAATATCGTATTTATTATCGACGAGTAACAGAAAAAGATTGGTTTAATGAATATGATACTACCTCTCTTTCCGTCACCTATTATCCTTTAAGTAACCAATACATCAAAGATACTCCAGGAGGAACAGAGATCATTTTTCAAATCAGAGCGCTTAAAAATAAAAGACCCGTTGGTGTTCCTAGTACTGTATCTGTCGTTAAATAAGGAGTGCTTATATGATCAGAATATTATGTGCCTTATTATTGATTACTTCTTGTTCTAAAGTAGAACTTAAGGATCAAGAACAGTTAAAATTTGCAGCTCTTGCTACACAAGGCGATTTTCCTGATAAAGTTAATATTACTTGGAGTCTAAATCCTTACTATAAATATTATCAAGTATTTCGAGCTTCTGGACAATTTACTGGAGATCATAAAGCTGTCTCGGATAAAATAACTAAAGCACAATGTGTAGATAAAGATACGATTCCTGGGAAAAATTATTATTACCATGTAGTAAGTTATAACCATGAAGATGTACCTATCTACCAAACTGAATCCGTTCTTGGATATGCAGGAATTGCTGTTATTTCACCTCCTAAAAATATCCAAACTAAAAAAGCAATCTCTAGTGAAGAAATTCGGTTAAATTGGAGCGCTGTTCCTGAGGCTGATGGATACGCGATTTATCGTAGCTTATCCTCCGAAAATGTATACACATCTATTGCTCAAACCCTGTATCCTTATTTTTCTGACACTATAGCAATTCCAGGCGTATTATATAAATATCGTATTTCTTCTGTGGATTCTACAGGATTTGAAGGTGGTCTTAGTAACCCAGTAGAAGGTCTCAGATTTGGTATTAATAACAATATTTCTGCCACAGATGGTGAATTTACTGATAAAATTATTGTTTCTTGGGATCCAGTATTATGTGCACAATCTTATAATATTTATAGATCTATTGATCAAGATGCTCCACAATTTCTTACGCATACAAGATCTTTAACCTATACTGACAAAGATTCATCTTTAAAAGATTCTCTATTATATTATTACTGGATCGAGGCGATCTCTAAGATTAGTGATCTAGCTATTAGTGATAAAAGTCGTAGAGAGACTGGTTTTAAACGCAGTAGCTCAGCTCCTTCTGATACTCCTGTAATAACTCCCGCACAGCTTGTTACTATCCAAGGAAAGGAAAAAAATCAAATTTCTCTGTCTTGGGAAAGTGTGCTTGGAGCGACTTCTTATGAAGTTTATCGAGCAGAAGAACTAAAAGGAAGCTATACAAAGATAGGATCAGTTTCTACAACAAGTTTTATTGATAATAATCCCCCACTAACTAAATACACCTATTTCTATACAGTTGCAGCACTAAACGGAAATGATTCTGGACCACATAGTCAACCTGTTGAAGCCTGGACATTAAAAGCTCCTTTTAATATTGATGGTTCTAGGTACTACAGTGATAAGATCATCCTTACTTGGGATAGTGTTCCTGAGGCAATTTCTTATAATGTTTATAATCAAGCTGGTAATAAAATTGCCACAGTAATAACAAACTCTTTTACCGAAAAAATTGCATTAGGTATACAAAATTCACTATCTAAATCATATAAAATTTCTACTCTTAATAAAGAGGGTTTAGAAAGCGACCTTTCTTCACCTATTATAGGAATTGCTCAAAAAACACCAACACCAGCTAACTTTAAAATTATTAATAATAAAACTGACTCAGAAAAATTTCTTTCTATGAGCTGGGATACGACAGAAGGTATTAAAAAATATAGAATTTATCGTTCTATATTTATGCATCGCTTTGAAAATAGGGTAGATGTAGAAAAAAGATTCAAGCTTCTGACAGAGCTTGAATCTCATACAAAATTCTATAGAGATTCTTTGACCAAATTTCCTTTAAGAAGATATCTTTATAAAATGGTTGCCGTAAATGAAGCTGGTGAAGAAAGTGAGTCTACGCCAATTATCGAAGCTTACCGTTATCCTAATGATATTAATGAATTTATTCGTGATGTTGACTATACTATTTATTTTACACAAGTTCAGATTAACAATTTTGGTTCGATGGGTCTTGAACAAAAAGTCAATGGTCGTGGTAGTGGACACTATGATTACGCCTCTAAAATAAATGCTATTAGGAATAATTGGAGACAATTAACACAGTTTGAAATTTCGGTTAATGGGGATACTAAAATGGGTATTATTACAAGCCCACTAGGATCTTCGATGAATGGTCCACTTGATGTAACAGGGCTTTATAAAGGAGTTATTGAGTATATTGGTCTTCAAGCTTTAGATGGAGGTACAGTTGCTAACGGATCTATTAAAGCTGTATATCATCACCCAACTTTAGGAACATTAACCACCACAAGAACAGTTAGTCAAATTAATTCTCTTATGATTACTATCCGAATGGGAAATGATCCTGGATATACACAGCCAAATCCTGATGATTACTTACCATAAAAATTAAATACTATTTATTTTTATGGTAAAGTAGTTTAATTTGATATACGATTAAAAATTAACAACAATAAAACGCCCTATTTAAAGGGAGTTTTATATAAAAACTCTTTATCATATAAATACCCCAATCTTTTAAAGATTGGGGTATTTTAAAAACTTAAATTATCCAATATCATCGATATTAGTCACAAAGTCTGCGCCAGAAAGAATAAATTTTTTCTTTTCTTCTGAGCTACCACTTTCACTCATAAGGAGCTCGATCTTGTCGCGTGTCATAATTTCATCTTGAATTCTTACGCGACGTAACTTTCTAGTAGAAGGATCCATGGTAGTTTCCCAAAGCTGATCAGGATTCATTTCTCCTAGTCCTTTGTATCGTTGAATATCTACTTTTTTATCTACAAATCGACTGTTTTTAAGCATTTCATCTTTTTCACCATCAGAATACAGATACACAAAATCTTTACCTGAAGATATTTTATAAAGAGGTGGTTGAGCGATATATAAATATCCTTCTCTGATAAGATCAGGCATAAAACGATGAAAGAAAGTTAGTAATAAAATTTGAATATGTGAACCATCTACGTCTGCGTCGGTCATAATAATAACTTTATGATAACGAAGTTTTTCGAGATAATCTTCGTTTTGATGAAAAGATGGTTGAATTCCAAGAGATGCAAAGATCATTTTAATGATTTCACTTTTTAGAGCATCTTGTTTTTTAGCTACGTTTAAGATCTTACCACGAACAGGTAAGATCGCTTGAATCTCACGATTTCGTCCTTGTTTTGCAGATCCTCCAGCAGAGTCTCCCTCAACAATAAATAATTCTTTTTTTACAGGATCACGGCTGGTACAGTCTGCTAATTTCCCAGCAAGCATAGTTAGAGCTTCTTTTCTTTTGATTTTACCAGAACGAGAATTTTCTAAAGCACGCTGTGCTGATTCGATTGCTTCCATTTCTTTAACGGCTTTTTCAAGAATCTGCGTTGTAATATCTCTATTTTTTTCTAGGAAGTTAGCTAAGCCACTTTCAATAAGATTACGGATAATACCTGTAGTTTTTGCTGGTTCTGTAAGCTTGTCTTTAGTTTGCCCTTTGAATTCAGCATTTGGGATTCTTGTATTTACGATACAAGTTAATCCAATAGATAAACTTTTTTTAGAGATTAATGACCCTTTTTTATCAAGTTTCATACGATCAGCATATTGTTTCATTAGTTTTTCGTAAGCACTCCAAAATCCATCAACGTGGAGACCGTGACTTTTTGTGTGAATCGTATTTACATAACTTAAGAGAATAGGGTCATCGTTAGAAATACGATACTGTAAGGCAATATCTATCGAAATCCCTTGATCATTTCCTACGATACGGATTGGATCTTCAAAAAGTATAGGTACTTCATTATTAAGATCGTCTTTTAAAAATTGAAAAGTTCCATTTTCATAATAAAATTCGATTGTGTTATCGATATCTTTAGAATGATCTTCAATTGTTTCTAAGAGATTAATAAACGTAATTCTTAATCCTGGATTTAAGAAAGCACTTTGTTTGAGACGACTAATTAAAATATCAGGAGTGAAGTGGGTTACATCATGGAAAATATCATGATCTAAACGAAATCTAACTGTAGTTCCTACTTTG
>JBOFDR010000233.1:0-2136 GCA_051647205.1 Brevinema sp.
GTAGAAATTGCACCCAAATGGGCATTTCAACAGGATGTCAAAATTTCTATTAACCTGATAATAATTAAAAGGTATTTATCTCTTGTAATTATATATATAATAATAACTTACGATACTTACAACTCATATTATAATGTGAGTTGTAAGTATCTATAATATAATTATAATATAATTATATTATAGATACTTATAATTGTATATTTAATGATAAGTTAGGAGAAAATTATGTCATCAGAATTTATTGCAGAATTTTTAGGTACTACTATTCTTATTTTATTAGGGAATGGGGTTGTGAGTAATGTATTACTCAATAAAACAAAAGGTCACGGTAGTGGCTTGATTGTTATTACAGCTGGATGGGCATTTGCTGTTCTTGTTGCAGTTATTATTACGGGTCGTATTTCTGGAGCACATCTTAACCCAGCTGTTACGGTAGCAATGTTGATGCAAAATGTGATTACTGTGTCAACAGCGATATCATATATCATTGCACAATTGTTAGGTGGTATTTTTGGTGGGATGTTAGTATGGCTTTTCTATAAAGATCATTTTGATCAAACAGAAGACGCCGATCTTGTTCTTGCTTGTTTTTCAACAGGTCCAGCTATCAAAAATATAGTATTAAATTTTTTCTCTGAAACTGTAGCAACATGTGTATTAGTTTTAGCTATTCTATCAATCAATCATATCGATGCAGGATTTTCTAATCTATCAACATATCTTGTAGCAATGGCTGTTTGGAGTTTAGGACTAAGTTTAGGTGGAACAACGGGCTATGCTATCAATCCAGCTCGTGATCTTGGACCAAGAATTGCTTATTCTTTATTACCTATTCGTCATAAAAGAGACGCAAATTGGTCTTATAGCTGGATTCCTGTTTTTGCTCCTATTTTAGGGGGAATCTTAGCTGTTTCCATTTTTAATTTTATATAAAATTTAGAATAACATAAGAGGTTGCCATCATGTATATTATCGCATTAGATCAAGGAACAACAAGTTCTAGAGCTATTGTTTTTGATCAAAATCAAAATATTAAATCTATTGCTCAAAAAGAATTCACTCAAATTTATCCTAAAGAAGGATGGGTAGAACATGATCCTGAAGAAATTTGGGCAACTCAATACGGTGTTTTACTGGAAGCTATTGGTAAAGCAGGTATTAAAGCAGAGGATATCGCAGGCATAGGTATTACCAATCAACGTGAAACAACTGTTGTTTGGGATAAACATACAGGGATTCCTGTTTATAAGGCTATTGTCTGGCAATGCAAACGGACAGCTGCTTTTTGTGAAGAATTAAAATCACGTTTGTTAGAAGACTATATCCGTGAAAGTACAGGTCTTGTAATTGATCCGTATTTTTCAGGAACTAAGATTAATTGGATTCTTAATAATGTTAAGGGTGCTCGAGAAAAAGCAGAAAAAGGTGATTTGATTTTTGGAACCATTGATACATGGTTGATTTGGAAATTAACTAATGGTGCGGTGCACGTTACAGATAAAACCAATGCATCTAGAACAATGATTTATAATATAAAAACGTGCGAATGGGATAAACGAATGTTGAAAGAACTCGATATTCCTATTAGCATGCTTCCTGAAGTAAGAGACAGCTCAGAAGTATATGGAATCTTTACTCTTCCTTCTAGTCCTACTAAAATAAAAATTGCAGGAATTGCTGGAGATCAACAATCAGCATTGTTTGGACAATGTTGTTTTGATTCTGGAGAACTGAAAAACACCTATGGAACAGGTTGTTTTTTATTGATGAATACAGGTACTACACCTATTGCTTCTAAAAATGGATTGCTGACGACGATTGGAATAGGATTGAATGGTAAAACAGAATATGCGTTAGAAGGAAGTGTGTTTGCTGCAGGTGCAGCTGTGCAGTGGCTTCGTGATGAAGTTCGCTTAATTGCTAATGCAGAAGATAGCGATTATTTTGCTTCCAAGGTCAGCAGTACTGGAAATGTTTATTTAGTACCTGCTTTTGTGGGATTAGGTACTCCTTATTGGGATCCTTATGCTCGTGGTATTATTATTGGACTAACACGTGGAACAGGCAGAGAAGAAATTATTAGAGCAACTCTTGAAAGTATTGCCTATCAAACAAAAGATGTTGTTAATGCTATGG
>JBOFDR010000234.1:0-6904 GCA_051647205.1 Brevinema sp.
AAGTCCTTCTATATCTAGCTCATCTTTAACAAGTGCCACTCTATAACCACGCATTGTGAGATCGTTCATCATTTCAGAAATCTCAGGAGCAAAAGGAGCTCTATTAGAAATAACAACAGCAATAGAAACTCCTTGAGCCATTGAACCACGAAATTTTAAAGGAATAATATTTTCCTCTGAGGTATTATTTTTAGATGGAGTATTTATGGTAGACTCTTGAGCAAAAAAAGGGAAGACAGCAACCAGCAACCAGCAACATAAGCATAATTTTCTCATAAATCAAAACCTCAAATCAACTATTTTCGATATCTTTATGAGTATAACACAAAGATGCAAAAAAAGAAAAATTATGATATTTGCAATTTATCATTTGATCTTTTATGATAACTATAAGAACTTTTATTTAAATTTCTTTAACAAAGAGGTGCTATGACATTTATTATTTTGCTAACAAGCACAATTTCCATAATTAATTTGTATTTTTGGATAAAACAAAGACAAAACAAACCATTTAGTCATGAAATAACTGCATTTAAATCAGAAACTCAGACAGTTATGGTTGAATTTAATAGAATTACAACAAGAAATATATCTCTTCTTGATGAAAAATTAGAAGAATTAGATCACAAGATCCGCATTTCTCAAAAAATAGATGCTCTTCTTAAAGAAAGAATAGAAGAATTTGATAAGATATCTCATTGGAAAGAAATAGAGACTAGACCAATTATTCAAACATTAATAGACGAGAACCATAGTGCTATCCTAAAAGAACCAAAAAAATCTAAAAAGAAAATTTTAGTATCTGATATTTCTCAACAAATTGCCCACGAACAAACTAATCAAATACAAGCCACTAAAGAGCACCTCACTAAGAATAAATCAACTATTAAAGATCTTCAGAAAATAATCAATAAAGTGAATACATCACTAAGTACAAATCATAATATAATAAAATCTGTAACTGTAGAATCTACCTTATTTGAAGGTGTTCCCATTCAAAAAATCAAAAAACATCAATCAACACATAAAAAACATGAACTACTACTTCAACATCTTCAAGAAAATAAAAGCAAAGAAGAACTTCTTGCGTTAGGATTTTCAAACAATGAAATTAATCTTGCAAAAATGTCTCTTTCTCTCGATCAATAACAAAAAAAGCACAGAGTATTTCTGTGCTTTTTTAATTTATTATTTATATTTTAATCTAAAGTTAAAACATATCCTTCAGATCCAAAACCTGTTGATTTAACATCGCTTAATGTTTTATCAGCATCACTTTTATTATGAAAACCTCTAATTCTCACTCGATAATACACTACATTTCCAACAATATTTTCAGAGATATATGCTGAGAATCCAGCAGCTCTAAGAGAGTCTTCAATACTTCTTGCAGCATCCATAGAAGAATGAGTAGATACTTGGATCACGTATTCTTTGGTTACAGGAACAGGTTTAGATGCTACTTTTTTGACAGGAGTTTTCACAGTTTCTTTTTTAGGTAGTGCAGGGAATGCGGGTTCAACAACTTTTAATGGTTGAGAGGTAGCTGGTGTAACAACAGGAAGATCTGTGACATTTAATGCGTTTAATTCTTCACGTTTAAATTCTTTTGAAGAAGTATTGATCACTTGCATGTTTTCTTCTTTAACACGATCTGTGATATTTTTACCAAACCAATAGCCTGATAAAAAGAGTAGTCCACCAAAAAAGACAAATAAAGCACCTGTCCATAATGTTTTACTATCTTCCATTTCTAAAGAAGGAGCAGATCTAACAGGAGATTCTGGCATACGATGAGAAGTTACAGATCCAGAATCAAATGCAAAACGTGACTCTCTTGGAGTTGAAATAAAGTCCTGTGATTTACGTGGTTCTCTAAGAGTTGTTTGAGGTGTGTGATAGTTTGAAGAATGGTCTACCTCTGAATGATCAAAAACACGTTCTCTCATAGGAAAACGATTTTGGAAAGTTCCAAAATCTCTTTCTGAAGATTGATAAGTGCGTTCTGTTGAAGAAGGTGTTTCTTGCTCAAAACGATTAGATGTAGATTTGGTTTCTTCGAGAACGTCTAAGAATTTAATTCTTGCCATAATAAGTACCTCTTGACAACAACGGTCATATGAATATATTACTTTTAGATACTGCTTCTTCTTTCAAAAGAATCAGAGTGTCTTATGATTTAAGATCGGATTATCTAAGAATTTCTTTATATTTTATTTAAAAATAGTATACAAAAATTAATGGCACTGTTTTTTGATTTATTGACAAATGTCTTAATATATAATAAAATGTAATAAGTATCGTTTTTATTTTCTTTAAGAATTCTCAAAGAAAATAAAAGATTCCAAATAAAAATTATGGGGTTAATTATGCAACAAGTAAAACGCGAATCTTGGGCATCATCTATTGGTGTTATCTTAGCAGTTGCTGGTTCAGCTGTAGGTCTTGGTAATTTCTTACGCTTTCCAGGTCAAGTAGCACAAAATGGGGGGGGGGCTTTTCTTATTCCTTATTTTATTTCATTTTTTATTATAGGTCTTCCTATTATGTGGCTTGAATGGAATATGGGAAGATATGGTGGTATTTTTGGACATGGATCTCCTATTGGTGGTTTTAATGTTATTTTTAGAAAACCGTGGGCAAAATATATCGCTTCCATTAGTGTTTTATCTGTTTTATTTGTTTCTTTTTATTATGTTTATCTTGAATCTATCCTACTAGGCTATGCTTGGTATTCAATCACAGGTCTTCTTACAGATATGGCAGCAGCTGGTGGATCAGAAAACTTCTTCAAAATGTATCTTACTTTTAATATTCAAATTTTTGGAATACCCGCAGCACTATTCTTTTTACTTATTACAATTATACTAAATGTTACGGTCTTGTCGTTAGGTGTAGCTGGTGGTATTGAAAAAGTAGCAAAAATTTTAATGCCTTCTCTTTTTATTTTAGGATTTATTTTATTATTCAGAGTTCTTAGTCTTCCTGGTGCAATGCAAGGAATGGCATTCATGTGGAATCCTGACTTTACTCACCTCTTCAAACCTCAAACATGGCTTGCTGCTGCTGGACAAATTTTCTTTACATTAAGTATTGGAATGTCATCTATTGCCAATTATACGTCCTATATGAAAAGAGATGAAGATATCGTCTTAGCATCTGCTGCTGCAAGTACCACTAACGAATTAGCAGAAGTTATTTTAGGCGGATCTATTATTATTCCTGCAGCTGCTGCTATTTTAGGAACATCTGCTCTACACACTATTGCAAATAGTGGAACATTTGGGCTTGGATTTATTACCATGCCTGCGATGCTTTCCCAAATCCCTTTCCATCAACTATTCTCTGTTATCTGGTTTTTATTATTATTTTTTGCTGGTATAACTTCTTCTATATCTCAATTTCAACCAGTAATTTCTTTTTGCTCTGATGAACTTCAATTACCTAAAAAAATCAGCTTTGGCTTTATCATTATATTAGCAACAGCAGCTAGTGTTTATGTAGCTATGGATTCTAGTCTCACAAGATTAGATGAGATAGATTTTTGGGGAGGAAATTTCCTCTTGCTTGTTTTTGGAACAGTCGAAGCCGTCTTATTTGCTCTTTTGATTGATAGTAAAAAAGGATGGATCGAACTACATCGTGGAGCAAAAATGAAAATTCCTAGTTTTTACCGTATTATTCTCAAATATGTAACTCCTACAGTGCTTGTCTTGATATTAGGATCTTGGTTAATTACTGAAGGACCTGCTCGATTTAGCATGAGTGCTTATCCTGAAGACAAAAGATCTATGGTTTTCGTCACAAGAATGATTCTTCTTGGTATCACAATAGGGCTTAATGTCTTGATCGCTTATGCTTGGAAAACAAGAAAACTTGATGATAGATTAAATATGCAAATTGAGGATCCTATCCATGAATAAAATATTATTGATATTATTAGTTTTTCCTGTGATGCTCTTTGCTCAAACAGCTGATCATATTTATAAAATGACTCCTGCAGGGTGGATTTTCTTAATCTTAAGTTGGACTGGTATCATCATGGGAAATATCTTCTTTTTTAGACGACTTCTAAAAAAAGATAAAGACTAAACAAAATAAAAAACTTCCCAAAAATGGGAAGTTTTTTATTATAATCTGATTAACATTCTATGAGAATGGTAAAAGGACCATCATCTACAGCATGAATCTTCATATCAGCACCAAACACACCTGTATGCACTTCTACACTAGATTCTTCGTGTAATTTTTGATTAAAATAATCATAAAGTTCTTTTGCTTCACTAGAAGGCATTGCTAGACCATAAGAAGGTCTAAATCCCTTAGATATATCTGCAGATAAAGTAAATTGACTAATCGAAAGAATCTTCGCTTTTATTCCTTGAACAGATACCTCTATCTCACCACTATCAAAAATACGCAATCCTGCGATTTTTTTTGCTGCATAATCCACAGATTTTTTTGTATCTTCTTTAGCAAATCCTACATAAAGTAGCAAACCTTCCCCAATAGAAGACACAGTCTTATGATTTACTTCCACAGAAGCACTCAAAACACGTCTAACAATAACTGTCATCTTTAACGCACCTTAATTGAAATTATCGCAATCATCGCACATACTGCAGCCATCATCCAAAAACGAACCACTACTTGGTTTTCTGCCCATCCGGAAAGCTCGAAATGGTGATGAATAGGTGCCATTTTGAACACCCTTTTTTTAAATTTTTTGAAAGAAAACACTTGAATAATCACGGATAACGTTTCGAGAACAAACATAAAACCAGCAATCACTAATAAGAGTTCTTGTTTTAACATAATTGCAATAATTGCAATTGTTGATCCCATAGGAAGAGATCCTGTATCGCCCATAAAGATCGAAGCTGGATGAACATTATACCATAAAAATCCTGCAAAAGCACCGATGGCAGCGGCAATACAGATCGCTAGCTCACCAGTGCCTTGAATATAGGGTAAAAAAAGATAGCTTGATAAGACAGCATTACCCATAAGATAGGCAAAAACTCCAAACGGCACATAGAAAAACATTCCCATCCCTGTTGCTAGACCATCAAGTCCGTCTGAAAGATTCGTGGCATTCGAGACACCAATAATAATAAAAATATAAAAGGCAATAGCAAAAATTAAAGGCCAGTACCATAAAACTTCTGTATGGTAAGGTATAAATTGAGCATTAAATAAACGTGCTTTATAATCAATCTTAAAAGGAAATTCTTCTTTTCGTAAGATAACACCATCTGGTGAAATTTCACTCCTTACAAACTGAGCCCAAAGCTCATAATTATTATTACTAATAACACTATAGGAAAAACGTTGGGTATCCTCACCCGTCATCAGAGCTGGGAATTTAAAAACCTGTAAAATATTTGTTTTGGAAGTATCTGGATTATAATGACGTGCAATAACATAAAAACGTTGATTGGTCTCTGTACTTGGTAATTTTGTAGTCCAACTCCACTCCGAATCTTTGATATTTAATTGATTAGTTAATACCGTGGTAGTTTTGTTTGTGCCAATTTCTACCTGAATATTTTCAGATGCTTTATGATATTCAGGGATCATATAAATCAAAATTAATAACAGTAGTGCTGAAGCAGATTGAGCGATTAGTTTTCCTATTGCAGAGAGACCTTTGGTGTTTTTTTGCTTAATTTTAGCATAATCATCCACAAAACCAATCCCCGCAAATAAAATAACAGAAAAACAAACAATCAACACAAACGCATTCCATTCTGCCCACATTAACGTACCAAAAAGCATTGCTCCCCACATAAATAAACCACCCATTGTAGGGGTACCTGTTTTTGCAAGATGTGCCGAAGGACCTTCTTCACGGACTTGTTGTCCAAATCTCATTTGTCGAAGCCAGTTTATAAATATAGGACCAAAAATAACAACGACTAAAAAAGACGTTAGTGTTGCAGCCATACCTCTAAAGGTTAAGTAACGAATAATATTAATATATCCGGAAAATAAGTAAAATAACATATGATTCTCCAGTATTCGTAATAAATTTTATTAAACAAATCAGATATGATAAATACTGTAAATTATTATAATACTTTTAGTGAATAAATTCAAATTATAAATTTTTTTGACCAAGAAATAAAGATCGTTTATAATATATTAATACAATAAAACTATCTCATAAATCATAAGGAGCCAATAATGATTTTTGCTCATCTCACAGAGAAATTAACTATTAGTTATCTTCTTGAAAAGAAAAGAATGATGAATAAAGCAATAGAAGAAGGCAAAAAAGTTATTGATTTATCAATCGCCGAGCCTGATTTTGATCCCCCTTATCAGATCATAGAAGCATTTGAACGTGTTCTAAGAGATAGATCTCACCACAAATATACTCAAACATCAGGTATTCCTGTCCTTCGTGAACGATTTGCTAATTGGGCTACAGAACACTACGGATTTAATATAAGCTATAATAATATTAGCAGCACTTCAGGAGCACGTGGAGGAATCACATGTCTTATGCAGGCTCTTTTAAATCCTCATGACGAAGTTATTCTCCCAGCTCCTTATTGGTCAGGATACCCAAATATCATCAAACTTGTTGGTGCTATCCCAAAATTAGTACACCTTGATGAAAATGATGGTTTTCATCCTACTGTCGAACTATTAGATAAAGCTTATAACTCAAAAACTAAAATGATCATTCTAAACAATCCTCACAACCCTACTGGAGTTGTCTGGGATAAAGAAACCCTATCAATGATTCTAACATGGGCAGAACAAAAAAATATTTTTGTTGTTGTTGATGAAGTATGTATGACAGATATTTTTGATGGAACACCTTTTCACCCTATGGCAAAAGTCAGAGGATCTCTCAAAAATCTAGCTGTTGTGCGTTCTTTCTCAAAAACTATTG
>JBOFDR010000235.1:0-2621 GCA_051647205.1 Brevinema sp.
TAGAGTTCCTCACTAGTAAGGATGCTCAAGAAAAAATCACAAGTGAAAACTTTGAATTTCCCATCAATCCTGAAGTCAAAGCTACTTCTTTATTCACAAGATGGAACGATAAACCAAAAATAGAAAATGTTACACTTGATGATTGGGGAAAATATTATGAAGAAGCTTATATGTTAATTGCCAAAAACGGGTGGCAATAAAAAATTTTATAAAAAAGCACAAAATATCTTTAAAGATATTCTGTGCTTAATTTTTTACAGGATATTTATATGCATAATCTAAAATTTACTCAAATAAGTAAAAAAATAGGAATCAAGATTTTTTCCTTAGCATTATTTTTTTTATTGTTTTCACCTTTACTGTTTATCATATCTTATATATTCTTTCCTAGTTCAGAGCATTTTGTTCATTTGATGTCAGTATTTTTAAAAGTTCAAAGCATCAACACAATAAGTCTTGTAATATGGGTTAATTTATTAGTTTTTTTACTTGTTTTTCCTGTTGCATGTATACTTAGTTTATTTGAATTTAAAGGCAGTAAGTTTTTAAAATTTGGTCTACTATTGCCTATTGCTATTCCGTCTTATATCGCATCCTATACCTATGAAAAAGTATTTGATTATTCTGGTGTTATTAATACATTAACAAGAAATATCTTTGGAATAGAACATTTTTTAAATCTTGATTTTTTCAGCTTTCATGGAGCTGTTCTTGTGTTCACAATAACTCTATACCCATATTTATACATGGTTCTTTTATCATTTTTTTCAAAATATATCGGTGAAATCATCGAAGTATCTCGCAGCTTAGGAAATTCTGTTACTGTTAGTTGTTTAAAACTCATCCTACCTCTATCAAAACCCGCTATTGTAAGTGGATTACTAATGCTTTCTATGGAGATTGTAAATAATTTTGGTGTTGCGTCATATCTTGGAGTAGAAACCTTTTCTTCTAGTATTTTTAAAGCATGGTTTCATTTAAATGATATTAAAACAGCAGCAAAACTAGCAAGCTACTTGACACCTATTGTGTTTCTTCTTATCACTATCTTTAGATATTTTACCAAAACACATATTACTCTTTCCAGCTCACGAAGAGTACAGCCTATTCCTATAAGAGGATGGAAAGGCTTTTTAGCAAGCTTTTATTGCGGTGGATTATTCATAATTTCATTTATTTTACCACTGGGTATCTTATGCTATTACTCGGTATTTGCGATTAGAGAGTATCCAGTATGGAATATACTATTAATAACGTTTAATAGTATTGCTTTATCAAGTATTAGCACTTTACTATTAGTTATTTTAGGGATTTTTTTTGGTGCTGTGTCACAAAAAAAATCTTTTGCTCTAGCAGAAGTATTTTCTCTACAATATGCCTTACCAAGCTTAATAATTGCTGTATCTGTTTTTATTACTGTAATGACTATAGAAAAACTCTCCTTTATCCCCACAGGATTAACAATAAGTCTACAAAATAGTTTTTTACTATTAATTTTTGCTTATATGGTAAGGTTTGTAATTCTAGGTTACAACACAGGACACAATGCCTTCAAAAAAATAGGACAACATTATAAAGAAGTTGCTATCAATCTTGGCTATTCAAGAATGCAAACATTCTTCCGTATTGAACTACCCCTATTGATACCAAACATCTCTCTTGGAGCTATTATTATTTTTATTGACGTTTTCAAGGAATTACCCCTTACCTTGTTTTTAAGACCTTTTAACTTTGATACCCCAACAACCTTAATCTATGATCTAGTCATTAATGAAATGTTTACGGAAGCAACACCTTCCGCACTAGTACTAATCATTATACTAAGTATCATTACTTTCATTATATTCAAAATAGGCTATCTTCATAGTAATGAAGGAGAATCAGAATGAGTCTTATATTAGAGGATATTTCATTTCGTTATCCAAATCAAAAAGAAGATACAATCAAAGATTTATCTTTAACTCTTGATCTGTCAAAACATACCGCTATCATGGGTGCAAGTGGATCTGGAAAAAGCACAATATTACGTCTCATTGCGGGATTTGAGGAAGCACGTGAAGGAACCATAATCCTCAAAAATCAAACACTGTATAACAAATACTTTAATGTTCAGCCCGAAAAAAGAAATATTGGGATCGTCTTACAAAATTACATTTTATTTCCACATATTACAGTCGAAGAAAATATTCATTTTGCTATTAATAATATTAAAAACCATTCTAAAGAAGAAAAAAAAACACGATTAGAAGAAACATTAAAACTAATCGAAATGGAAGATCATCGTCATGCCTATCCTCACATGCTTTCTGGAGGACAGCAACAGCGTGTAGCTTTGGGAAGGGCTCTTTCAAGAAAACCTGAAGTTCTATTATTAGACGAACCTTTTTCAAATCTTGATGCATTTCTAAGAAATAAAATCAAAAAAGAACTTAAAGATATTTTAGATCGTGCAAAGATCTCAGCTATTTTAGTAACACATCATGTTGCTGATCTAGATATCGCTCAGCATATTGTTCTTATGGATAAAGGGGGAAAAGCTAAAGAAGGCACTCTTAGCTCTCTACGAGAAGACACTGATTGTCCAGTAGTCAAACATCTCCTCTCTGAACTAAGCTAGATAG
>JBOFDR010000236.1:0-2881 GCA_051647205.1 Brevinema sp.
TAAAAATAAAAAAAGATCTCATCAAATGATGAGATCTTTTTTTAGATTGTCTTTTGATATGGAAAAAATATTAAAATTGATATTTTTCTTTTAAGCAATTAAGAACTTCTTTAGCTCCATTGAAGGCTAACATTAAAGAGCCTCCTTTTCGTCCTGTAGCAAGATCACCTATCATAAACATTTTATCAATTGATGTCTCTTTATTTTCACGCAGAATTACATTGACATCATCATATTCTAAACCACAACTATCCATAAAAGCGGTAGGAGAAGCTCCTCCTAATGAATAAACAATTCTATCAAATTTATCAAGAAGTACCGAATCTTTTTCTTGAAATAACACTTTAATTTTTTCACCATCAGCTTCGATTGATTCAATATTAGTAGACATAAAGAGAGAGACCTTTTTTTCATCTACTAAAGCATTCAAACGATCTTTATTAAGTTGATTCATACGGAAAAAATTATCCTGACGATACGATAAAGCTACATGATTTCCCATTGCTGCAAGGCTTTGTACATATTCCGAAGCAGAATCTCCCCCGCCCACAACTAAAATATCAAGTTTTGAAGAATTATCTTTTTGTAATTTCATAATATCAAAAGAAATCTGAGACATTAGCGATGCAGGTAGTAGATAATCTGGTCTTCTAGGTTTTGAAAATACACCACTAGCTAAGACAACATACTCAGCCTGATACTCTCCATTGGATGTATATAGATGAAAAAAATTGCCATCTTTAACGATTTTTTGTACTTCAGTATTAAAGTGAAAAGAAAGTTTATATTTTGATATGGTATCTTGAATTAACTTGTGATATTGATCAAGCGAAATGATATTCGAAAATCCCATTATTCCTATTTGTTTAGTCTCAATATTTTTATAAACAAAGTTAATATCCTTTCCAGTAGGATAAAATTGTCTTACGGAGGCATTATCCTTATCTGTTTTTTCACAAATTAAAATATCATTAGGTGAAAGTCCTGATTCTATGAGTTCTGCACCCATAGCTATTCCTGCTGGACCAGCTCCTATAACTGCAACCTTATACATAAAGATCTCCTTAAATTATAGTATACACAATATATTATAACAAAGTTACTTTGTTTTATCAATAATTACTCTATCCTAAAATAGTTATTAGGAGCTTTTGTATGCTACAGGGATTCCATTAATTAAAAATTGATTATTTTTAATAGCAATCGAAAATCTATCTGAAAGGATTGTTTGCTGAGTTGCAGAGTTATTAATCTTAAGTAAAAAATGATTTCCAACAGCCTGTACAGAATTATAAATAATTAATGAAGTACTTTGGGTCGCATCTCCTCTAGAGATTGAAGTAATTTCAGTAGATGAAATATTTCCAGAGAAAATTTCGATAGAGATAGGAGTATCTGGATACGATTCATCATATTGAATAACTATCATTCCATGGTCTGCTGAAAAACTGATCTTTTTCACACCTGCAACAGTATTTATTGCTATTTCTTTGTTTAGAGGTTTATATGTTCCTATAATTTCCTTCAGAAATACCTCTCGAACCACTTGTTCACGCTCTTCATTTGATAATGTCCCTGATGAAATGTTAGAACAAGCTGAGATAAAAAGAAATAGTACTAATAATTTCATAGAAATTTCTCCTATTTATAATATAATTATTGTAGCAATATACACTAATATATCATATTATAACAAAAGAATCATAAATCGTCAATATTTCTATAAATACAACAAATCATCGGCATACAATCTATTGACAAAGGATTAGCAATGCATTATAATTTACAGTATTATATTCATACACATAATATGTTATTATAGTTGGAGAGACTTATGAAAAAATTTTTTGATGTCAAAGATATTATGAATATTATCCCTCATCGATTTCCTATGTTGTTAGTTGATCGTGTGCTAGAAGTAAATGAAGAATCCGGTGTGGGTTATAAAAATGTTAGTATTAATGAAGATTTTTTTAATGGCCATTTCCCAAATGCTCCTGTCATGCCTGGTGTACTTCAAGTTGAAGGTCTTGCTCAATGTGCTGGATTTATTGCACTCACACAACTAAAAAATCGTTATCCAAAGCTTGACACAGAAGGAATCTTAATGTTTTTCATGAATATTGATGGTGTAAAATTTAGAAAACCTGTTATTCCTGGAGATCGTTTGGAATATCAAGTTACGGTCACTAAAAGACGTGAATCAGTTTCTGAAGATAAAACATCTTTCACTCGTGTTATTAATAGCTTTGAAGCCAAAGCATACGTTGATGATGAGCTTGTTTGCGAATGTACGATGAGTGCGATGATGACTCCTAAAGAAGGAAGTATTGCTTAAACAAAAACACCCAAAAGGGTGTTTTATACAAGATATGTATCACATTTTTCAAATTCAAATTCTTTATCAATCTTACGTACCATGCCTGAGATTGTTGTTCCAGAACTAACTTCTATTCCTTTTTTAAATCTCTTTGAAGAAAGATAGTGTATTGATTTTACCCATTGAACAGGACTTTTCATTTGGAGAGGAAGCAATGATTTTACTTCATTTTTACTGTAGGATTCTGCTGTTACATTTGAAATAATAGGACAAAGTGGGTCTTTAAAATTGCACCGATCTACTATCTTAGCAAATTCATTAGAAGCTTTTTCCATTAATTTTGAATGAAAAGCTCCACTAACAGCTAGAGTTAATGCCCGTTTTGCTCCATTAGCCAATGCTAATTCAGAAGCTTTAGCAACTCCTTCTTTAAGACCAGAGATTACAATTTGCCCAGGAGTATTAAAGTTTACAGGCTCAACATAATATTCTGTTGAAGCTTCTTTACAAACTCTAATCACAGTCTCATCATCTAATCCTAAAATTGCTGCCATTCCACCT
>JBOFDR010000237.1:0-4395 GCA_051647205.1 Brevinema sp.
GTTTCATAAATAATTCCTAAAAAGACACGCCTGCTTGTAAAATAATATTATAATAAGGAGAACATTCTCCTGTACGAATAACAGCTTTTGCGTGATGACTTTGTTTTTTGAAGTTTTCATGACTGATTCGAGAGCCTATAGTTTTATTATTGTTAGTAACAAGCATATTTTGACATAGTACTTCAAATTGTTCTGATGCTTCTGAAGCAATTATATAAGACTCAACTGTCATTTCTGTTAAAAGAGCTTTCATTAATTCTTCAAAAGAAGGAACTCCTCTTACCAATGCCAAATCAATACTCCACACTCCTTTAGGAATAGGAAGCCCTGCATCAGCAATAACCACACTGTCTGTATGACCTAGTGTGGCAATCAATGATGAAATATGTGAATTTAATAACGGTGTTTTTTTCATAAAAGTGCCTCCTCAATTTCTTTAAATGTTCCAGCAGATCCAAAGGCACCTATCCTTGTTACACTAATAGAGGCAGCCCAAATAGCTCTTTTTAAAGATTCTTCATCAGAAAAACCTCTAGCTAAATAGGCTGCAAATGCCCCACAAAAAGAATCACCAGCACCTGTCGTATCAATTGCATTCATTTTAGGTGCTGGAATATGAATGATATCTTTTCCATTCAGAAAGAATGCTCCTCTTATACCTGCTGTTGTAATAATATTTTTACAACCTTTTGTTTGAAGAAATCGCATTGCTTCAACGATTTGTTCTGGAGTATCTGTGGGCATCTCACTCATAAGCCCAAGTTCATATTCATTTGGGAGCAAATAATCTACTAGTTTTAACATTTCTAGAGGTATTTTCTCAGCTGGAGCAGGATTAAGTAAAATTTTTTTACCTTGATTTCGTGCGATTTTAGTAATTTTAAAGTTTGTATCTAGAGGAATTTCATGTTGCAAAAGAATAATATCATGTTCAGTAATTAACATTTCTGCATAAGGAAATTCATCTATAACAAAACTACTATTAGCTCCACCAATCACAACTATGCGATTTTTCCCTGTTTCTGCAACCTCAATAAAAGCAAGTCCTGTATGGCTATCACTGATTTTTAAGCAACTATTGATATTAAGTTCTTTTAATTTTTTTGTAATTAACATCCCGTGCGCATCATCACCAACTCGTCCCCACATTGTGGTAGGGACATTTTGTAATACAACAGCAGAAGCTTGATTAGCCCCTTTTCCTCCTGGGTGTTCCATATAAGAACTTCCAAGGATTGTTTCACCAGGGTTATTAAATCGAGGAACAGTAACAACAAGATCTATGTTAAGACTTCCTGCAACTAAAACTTTTTTCATAAATTCACCTTTATTTTAGGTTATAATATCTTTTCACAGCCTCAACAAGTGCTTTTACTGATAATACAAATAATTATTAGTCTTCATCAAAATTAATAGTAGGAGTTTTATGTTTGCCTATCGATAGAATAATCACACTGACTAGCATAATAACTAGGATTCCGATAGCTCCATTTGCTCCAAAATAACGAGTAACATTACCGATTAAAATTCCTAGTACTGCAAAATCAAAGTCTCCAAAAGTAGTATTTTCAAATCCAAAGTCACCTAAAACACCAATTAACAAGGCTGGTAAAATTGTAATAGCAATGCCTTGAATAAAAGCACCAAAGATGGCTCCTTTTCTTCCACCTGTCGCATTCCCATAGATTCCAGCAGTAGCACCACAGAAAAAGTGAGGAACCATACCTGGAATAATAAAGATTCCTAAAGAAAAACCAACAAGTACCATACCCACAACACCACCAATCAGACTGCTAATAAAACCAATTACCACAGCTGTTGGAGCATATGGGAAAAGTACAGCACAATCAACTGCTGGTACAGCATTAGGAATAAGTTTATCTGAAATTCCTTTAAAAGCTGGTAACAGCTCTGATAAAATCATTCTTACACCACTATAAACTACACTCACACCAACTGCAAAAGTAAAAGCAGTGATCATAGAAAAGACTAGGAAATTTTGACCATTAGAGAGGTTTGCTTCAACAAAATCGCTCCCTGCAGCAATAGCTGCAATCATATAAAAAATAAACATAATCAGAGCTGTAGAAACAGTAGTATCTCTTAAAAAAGACATAGACTCTGGTAGTTCTGTATTTTCTGTACTATCTTCAGGCTTGCCAACCAATGATCCTATTGCAGCAGAAAGATAATAGCCTAAACTACCAAAATGCCCTAAAGCAATACCATCTTTATCTGTAACTTTACTAGTATATTTTTGACCAATTGCAGGAGAAATAGCACTCCAAAGACCTAAAATACCTGCACCAACAATAACCATAGGGATACCTTTAAGATTTCCTGCAGAAAGTACTACAGCAATTAATGCTGCCATAAAAAAACTATGATGCCCTGTTAAAAAAATGTATTTGAAACGTGTAAAATAAGCAACAACTAAATTAACAATATATCCAAACAATAAGATATATAATGTTTCAATGCCAAGTACCTTTTGAGCAATAGATACAATTGCCTCATTATTTGGGGCAATCCCTTTAATATTAAAACCAACTTCAACCATCGAGCCCAAAGGGGTAAGATTGGTAACAATAATACCTGCACCAGCTCCTAACATGATAAAGCCAAGAACTGGTTTTAAGAATGACATTACAATTTCATGAGGGTTTTTCTTTAAAGCTAAAGAACCACTTAGAGCTATAAACCCCACCAAAAATGAAGGCTCTCTTAAAATATCATTAATAATAACTTTTGATAAGTATTCAAACATCCTATGACTCCATATTTTTTAATATTTCTAAAACATCTTCTTTAATTTTCTTTTCACTAACATAGCTTCGAATAGCAATAGTATTTTTACAATTTGTCAATTGAGGAATAATTTCCTTCACGGTAATTGCAACATCAACATCTGCTGAGTTAGCAGAATTAACATCAGCTGAATTAACCTTAGCTTGAATACCTGCTTCATCACAAATTTTTTGAACAACTTCTTTCGCCATCAAACTACTTCCAACCCCATTTCCACATACTGTTAAAATTTTCAACATATTACTCTCCTTTAAATATATCTAAAATATCTTGCTCTGTTTTTGCGTCGGCTAGTTGCTCTAAAACTTGATCTTCATCACTAAAGATGCTACCAACAGCTTGGATCAACTGGATATGTTCAGTAGCAGACGCCGTAGATAAGAGAAGAAAATATTTTACCTCTTTATCTAAAAACATTACCGACTCATCAAGCTTGAGAAAGGATAAACCAACTTTTAAGGATCCTTCTTCAGGTCTTGCGTGGGGAAGAGCAAAATAATCAAATAAAACCATATAAGTGCCGTAGTCATGAATATTTTTGATAACAGCGTCAAGATAGCTGGTTGTAATAATACCTTGTATAAGTAGTGGTTTCCCAAGAATATAAATAGCGTCCTCCCATCTTGCAATATGTTGTTTTTGAATAATATTCCCTTTTAATAAGTTCTGCAAGTTCATCTTGCCTCCATTTAATACTGATTATTTTTGTAAATAACTTAGTTCAAAAATAGCCGCTAGCTCAAAAACTAATACATCATCATTTACCAATTTTTTATATTTTTGAATAGCACTTAGCTTGGTGATAATAAAAATAAATCTATCTAAAGGATATTTTGCATATCTAAAATCTCAAAATCTTCTTTTTCAAAATAGATAGAAACAATAAGCAAGTTCAGAAATTGTCAAAAAATAGGGAGTATTAAGATAATAAAATTCAAAGTTAGTCGGAAATTCACTAGAGTCTTATTAAAAAGTTAATTTAATAAAAATGCCATGTGCTTTTTAGGAGTTAATAACTTATCAAATCTCTGTTTAATTTATCTTTTCGTAATGAATCATATATCAATAAACGATATATTGATATTAAAAACATCATAACTAAGAATAGTTTGTAAAGCATTACAATTTCTAAGTATCAGCATGAAATCTCTCACTAATTTTGTATAAAAAATCTACTATTAATAATAAAGTATACTTTATATTTATATATTATCAATAGATTTTTTATACAAATTATATAATATAAATAAAACTAGTGAAAAATTTAGTTTTGTGTAGATACGCTCAAATACTTAGAAGAAGAATCTCTCCTTGGTAAGGAATAGAGATAGTATTTAAATCGTATATGATATAATAAACTAGATAGTAAGAATCTTTATAAAACTATTATAATATCTAGTAACTTACTTGTACCTATTCCTCTAAATTAATCCATAAAAATCACCATTACTTATCTTATTAACCCTTATAGGCATCGGAACAAGATAAAACTTATGAAACACAATAAACCCACTCATAATGAGTGGGTTTATATTTAAATATTTAATAAATATTTTTGAAAACAAAGTATTTTACCATTTAAAAATT
>JBOFDR010000238.1:0-1711 GCA_051647205.1 Brevinema sp.
CTTCCTGTAATTAATAAGGATGAAATAATAAGATTGTTTTTATGTTTTTTTGCAAGAGCCGCTAAAGCAAGAATAGTATCTTCTACCAAATAAATAACAGCATCCATAGGGATGTTTTGTGGTAATTTTTGTAGTACAAAAACACGCACACCATGATTATAGGCATCTTGAAAAAAATCATTGCCATCAACATTATGACCTCTAATACCAACAAAACAATAAAGAGCAGTATCTTTATTAATTCGAGAATCAATGCTAAAATAACGAATACAAAACTCATGGTTATTAGTTGCTTTAGTATGTAAAGCCTTTTCAAAAAACTGATTGTTAAAGAGTATTTTCATTTCACCGATCATTATTACCTCCTCGAATTATGTTTGACTGTTTTGCGACAATCTGTCTTAGTAAATTTTATCTTGATAAAAGTGATTTTTTATATTATACTATATTTTATAGTATGTTTGCTTTAAAAAATAGGATATATTTATGATGCAACTAACTTTTTTAGGTACAGGAACTTCTAGTGGCATTCCTGTTATTGGGTGCACTTGCAAAGTCTGCTTATCCTCTAACCCAAAAAATAAACGTAAACGAACAGCCGCATTGATCTCTGTCGGCACAAAAAATATTTTAATTGACGCAGGTCCTGATATTAGGCAACAACTGCTTGAACATCATATCTCTTTTATTGATGCCTTACTAATTACTCATGCTCATTATGATCATATTATTGGATTAGATGAATTAAGACCACTAACCTTTCAGCGATCTCTACCTATTTTTACAGAAAAAAGTGTTCATAATCAGCTTAAGAAAATTTTTAGCTATATATTCTTAGATCCTCTCCAAGTGGGAGGAGGCATAACTTCTATTTCTGTAGAAGAAATTGATACAAACAAAATCTTTTCTTATGATGATATTAATATCACGCCACTAAGAGTATACCATGGGCAACTTTCAATTTTAGGATTTAAAATCAATAATCTTGCATACCTTACTGATGTTAAAACATTACCCAATCAAACGATCGTATCAATTAAAAACATTGATACTTTAGTGATTTCTTGTCTGAGAGAAAAAACACATGAAACACACCTGAACATAGAAGAAATGCTCAAACTTGTTCAACAGATCAATCCAAGAATTTGTTATTTGGTACACATGGATCATTCTTTATCACATGAAGAATGGACAAAAATATTGCCTACTAATATTATTGTAAGTCATGATGATTTAAAAATTAATATTTCATGATAATTGATAATAAAATATTTTATCCAAAAAATTTAAATAAAAGAGCCCACACAAATATATGTGAGGGCTCTTTTATAATGTGTTACCTATTCTACTGTTTTTTTCAAGAAGTTTAAAGTTTCTTCTAAAGAACTTTTTTCTTGAATACCCTGCTTTAAAAAAGTATTAATACCTGTCATTTTTTTGATTGATTCATCAATGATAGGATTTGATCCTTTAATATAAGCTCCAATATTGATAAGAGGTTCAGATTCTTTATAAGTTGCAATCAATTGTTTTAGTTTACCAGCTAATGCCATATGATCTTCTGAAGAGATATCCTTCATAACACGGGAAATACTTGCTGTGATATCAATTGCTGGAAAATGATTTTTATCGGCTAAATCTCTTGATAATAAAATATGCCCGTCTAAAATACCTCTTACAGTGTCAGAGATAGGTTCATTATCATCATCTC
>JBOFDR010000239.1:0-2510 GCA_051647205.1 Brevinema sp.
CCACTTAAGGCAACAATCGCTTTTTTATTAGGAACGAATTCCTCTATCAAATCAGTCATTGTACGAATAGGGTTTAGCTCTATACCTTTTGTTGCACTAACAATAATCTGGTCTTTAGTCACTAAAGGAGCAATTTTAATAAATAGCTCTGTACAAAATTTACTTGGTGTTGCAATAAGAATGATGTCTTTATCTTTGATAGCTTTAACTAAATCTTCTTCGACAAGAACATTTTTAACAGGAACACCTGGTAAATATTTAGAGTTTTGTTGGTTTGTTTTAATGTCGTTTAATGTTTGAGGAAATTGATTCCAAATAGTTGTTTGATGATTTTCTGCACCAACAATAGCAAGGGCTGTTCCCCAGCTCCCAGCTCCTAATATAACAATTTTATAGGACATAAAAAACCTCGTAAGATATAAATCATGACTAATTAATAGTATATGATACTTTAACTCATTAGTCAATCCAATTATTTTTCAAAACACCCCCTTTTACAAAGAACTGTCGAAAGGGGATGTTTTATATTATAACATTTATGTTTAGAAAAAAAATCCTAGTTAATTTTTTCACCAGAATAAAGTGACTCTATTTCTAAGATCAAATTTGCTGATTTTTCTGAAAAAATAACGCGATTAATATAGATCTTTTCTTCATTAATATGATGATCTGTTACTTGGAAAGTAAATTCATTTTTGTTTGTTTTACTATCATCAAAAACATAAAGAGAATATTGGCGTTCTGTTCCAATTAATGGATTGATTTCATGATTGATGGAAGGTGCTATACTACTCAATTTATTATAATCATTAACAACTAAAGCATTGTAATAATTAATTAATGTATTATATCTATCTTGTACAGTGGGTGGTTTTACTGTTGATTTTATTTTATATAGACTGCTGATAATTGCAAACGCAACAACAATCATCGATAAAATAATGATGATATTTAAAGATCGTTTTGCTTTATTTTGTTTTTTTACTACTTCATCCATGGCAGGGGGTCTAAAATTTTGCATAGGATAACCTCAACCTTTTATTTTTATTAACACTATGTTATTATATTATAAGAGATAGCTAAGAAAAATTCAACTTATTGTTTATCGAAGATTATTGTAGACCTTATATCTAGCTATTCAAATAATTCATCTTCTTCAATAGATTCATCGTCCAGTATATTTGATAATTCTGATAATTGTAGACTTTCTGGAGAAGGAAGATCATTAAGACTTTTTAATCGGAAAATTTCAAGAAAACGCTTGGTTGTACCGTATAAAATATCACCTAAAATTTCATCTGATCCAATAATATCAATTAGTTTTAATCCAAGTAAAGTATTTAAAGAACGAGAACTGTTTACTCCTCTAATCTTATCAATTTCTTCTTTAGAAATAGGTTGTTTATAGGCAATAATTGCAAGAATCTCCATAGATGTTTGGGAGAGTTTATTTTCTTCTTTAGCTCCAAAAATTTCTCTCAGTTCTTCTTTGAATAACGAATTTGTCATTAATTGGTAGCCATTTGCTATGGCTAAGATCGTAAAACCATTAAAATTTTCTTCGTAGCGTTTATTTAAAATAGTTACTAAGTCTTCAATTTGATCTCTAGACATATCAAACCATGAGCATAATTTCTCGGTATCAATCGGTTTCCCAGAGATAAATAGTACAGATTCTAAAAGCCCTTGAAGCTGTTCTTGAGAATATGTTTTATTAATAAATAAGGAATTCACTTATCTCTCCTCATTAATTGATTTATTAGGATCTTTTTTAAGCACTTCAAAATCTTGAAACAGATGATCTTGAATAATGATAGTTTTCTGATGATAAGTAGAGTCAGCAATAGCTAAAAAAGTTGCAATTTTATTAGGTTTATCAATTTCTCCTTCTAAAATCTCACTAAATTTTAATTGTGATTTTTTGGCAAGAAGATCAGATAATCGTTCGATTTTTTGTTCTACACTTACAAAACGTCGCTTAATAGGGATTGCTTTTTTGATAAAAGCTCCTCTGTATCGTAATACGGCTCGAAATAAGTCTCCAATAGTAAGCTCGTCAATTTCTTTTTTCTCTACTTTTTGAAAAGTATTTAGTGTTTTTCCTCGAGTAAAATAAACTGTGCCTTTGTCAAGACTTTCTTCCATTTTACGGGCAAGTATCCTAAAATATCGATACTCACGAAGTCTATTTAAAAGTTCTTGTTCATCAATCAGCTCTTCATCAGACTCATCAATTATTTTAGGAAGTAAACGCCGAGTCTTACTATGGATTAATGTCGCTGCAATAACAAAAAACTCAGAGGCCAATTCAATATTAAATTCTTTCATAGTTTTAAGATATCCAAGATATTGCTCGGTTACCTGAGAAAGTGAAATTTCTGTGACATCTAATTTTGATTTACCAATCAGCTCATCTAATAAGGCTAAAGGACCGTCAAAATTTTTTAAGTGGAGCTCATAGTAATTTAATGGAGATGAAGTAATCATATACCTTCTCTATGCATAGTAAT
>JBOFDR010000240.1:0-1561 GCA_051647205.1 Brevinema sp.
GAAAGGATCATAAGAATCCTTGCCGGTATAAAGATTGGAATACTGCAATTGAACTTTTCCTTTTCCCCCTCTATATCCAGGTTCAATAGAATAAAATAACTCACCAAATACTTTAGATAATTCAGCTCTATTAATTTCATCGATAATAAAAACAAAGTTTTCTTTTGGAAACCTTATAGCTTCTATGCAAAACTCTTTAAATATCCCATTTTTTAATTCAAATCCTATTTCTCCATTTTCTTTTTGAACAGGACGTAATCCTTCAACAAAATCTGTATAATCATAAGATGGATGAAATTGAGCAAATTCCACATGAGAAGTAAGTACAGTATTTTTCTCTTCTATTTTTAGATCATCTATGCTTCCTTTAACAAAAATCCTGTCAAAAATAGTCATCACTTTCCAGGGAGTTAGATCTGCTAATTCTTTTTTGAAATATGCCAATATGTTCTGATTCATCTGATAAATATCTTTATTTTTTTCAATCCCAAATGTATCACAGATCTTTATAAGATATTCACGTGTAAATACAGGGAAATATTTCTCTGAATCATAGGAATTTGCAACCTTCATAATCCAATTAGATTTTAAACGTAATTCTCCTGTATATTTAGCTGTTTCTGCAATTTCTTTAATTGAGAGTAATATTTTAGGGAAGATATTTTGATAATCATCTATAATATTAAATCCATCCTCCCTTTTTATACACAATATGAATATTAGCTGCTCCTGACCCCATATAACCTAATGGCTTTAAGAGAAATTCTATCCAACGACAAAAGTTATTAGGGAAATTATCTTTATCCCCTAAACAATAATCATCTAGACTCATATTATCGATCTTATCTAAGGGAAAAGAGTTTCTAAATTCCTGACGTAGTTGCTCCATTTTTTTATCTTCATTATCAAGATTTTCTTTGTTTGCTTCATAGTAATATTTAATATACTCTAAGGGGGTTGGAGGTATTTTTTCTCCACTAGTTGTCATCTGTTCAGCAATTTGTTTTGCCAAATATGTTTTTCCTGTACCAGGAGCTCCTGTGAGAACGATATTTTTTGCTGTTCTAGTAACTCTACATATCTTTCTATTTTTTCATTCATTTTTTTCTCTTTTATTTTTTTTCTAAAGCTACTTTCAAAATATCAATAATTTTTTTATCATGAGGATTATTATTTTTCAACTCATACATTGCAGGTATTCGATGGGCATCACCGTAAGCATTATTAGAATTAAATTCGATATTTAGCTCTTCTATTTCAGATTTACTAAGAGTATTAGAAAGCTTTCTCCATTGATAATATTGATTGTCATTATTTTGGATTGTTTTTGATGATACAAAACCTACAAGTAAGATATCTTTTTTCCAATTAGCACCTTGAGCAACAATAATAATATCTCCAATAGAAATACCATTATAAAATTCTTTACCCCCATTAGGATCATCTGGATTTCGTCCAACAGCAATTTTTTTTCTTTAAGAATCCATTCTTTCCATTCTTTTTCAGTATCTGTATCATTTTCCAAACATTTGGAGAAATTACCCAACACTTCATTTTAATC
>JBOFDR010000241.1:0-4227 GCA_051647205.1 Brevinema sp.
TTATTTTTTGATTTTTTAAATCTTCAAAAATTCTGACAAATCAAACTTCGCATGACAGTTTTTATATTCTTCTTTTTATTTCTCAGAAATAACTTATTATAATGATGAGTATGTTTATTTCTTTTATATTAAGTATAGATAGAGGAATTAAAAAGTTAAAAGAAAATAACGATACCTTTATAGTATATTTTTCTAACTTCTGTATTAAAGAAATTAGTATCAGAATACTCATATTTTTAACAAATAATAAGAAAAAGGAGTTACATAAGATTTTTTTATATAGGTTATAAACAAAAAAGTACCACTCGAAAGTAGTACTTTTATTACAACCCCATGCTGGGTATCGGAGGAGACGGGACTTGAACCCGCGGCTTTCGGCGTGACAGGCCGATACTCTAACCAAACTGAGTTACACCTCCGTGTATATGTATACACAAAATTTATAATTATTTGACGGGAGAGGGACTTGAACCCCCGACCAAGAGATTATGATTCTCCTGCTCTACCGACTGAGCTATCCCGCCTTAATTAATTAAGGGGAAAGGATTAGCCCCTAATGATTTGCGGAGGGAAGAATTGAACTTCCGACCTCCGGGTTATGAGCCCGACGAGCTACCACTGCTCTACTCCGCGACGACTATTTGTTTAAGCCATTGCTTAATGTATAAAAATTATAGCATATTTAATTTGAAAAATCAAGCTTTTTGTAAAAAAAAACATTATTTTTTTTATACTTACAAGATTTTTTATTTCTTTCGTTTTTTTATTTTTTGGAAATCTTTTCGAATCAATGCAATGATAGCTTCACCAGAAAGATCTTTATCTTTTGTATAAAGTAATTTTTCTCCAACAAAACGGAAATAATCAACAACTTCTTGAAGATCACCCATCTTTACAAAACGACCTTGAATCTTTGAAATAAAAGAAGATCCAAGCTTAATGGCAAATTCACTATCTTTGGCTTCACAAATTTCTTTACAGATATAGTTCATAAAATTCAAAAATTGAATACGAGTGTTTTGTTTATCAACAGTTGTGTTAGAAGTATTAAACTCATCTAATAAGGTTTTATATTCAAAATTTTGTTGACTAATAAATAAAGAAATAGCCATCTGTTTTAAAGCAATCGAGTTTTTTTGAGTTTCAGTAATTGCTTTTTTCATTCGGAAAAATAATAAAAGTAAAACAATCGAAAATATCACAGCAATGCTTGCTAGGATGATATAACCACTATGCTCTAATTTTTCGGGAAAAAAATCTATAGTATTTATTTTTTTCACAAAGGTTTTTAAGGATGAAGATTTGGGTTTTACTATGACTTCTTGATTTATCTCAGATTGAGGAGATTGCTCCATGCTTATTTCTTGACTTTCAGATACCCCAGAAGGTTTGCTCCAAGGATTCATAGGGTCAATTCTTTGAACACTATCCTCAGAAGCAAGAATATAGTTATTTTTCAACATGATTTTTCCTAAATTCTATAAAATAATTTCTTTCAAGATTTGATTTGATCGATCTTTTATGAATGTTAGCAGAGCTATAGCCATTGCTCCAAAAAATAATAGGTATTCACTAATCCAGCCTATTTTATTATAAGGAGTTTGAAATCCAGAAGGCATGACAGGAATATCGGTAACATAAATCCCTTCGGTGTATGCCTTTAAGGGAGCAATATCTATACGTCCTACAGGATCGATCACGGCACTAATACCTGTATTTACCGCACGAGCAATAGATCGTCGTAATGAGATTGAGGTTTGTGTGGTGTTTGCAAGGTGCTGCCACAAAGGAATATCAGAACCAATTTTCCAACGGTATGCCCAGCCGTCATTGGTTGAATTTACAAAATACTGAGCACCTTTATCTACAAATAATCGTCCCAAAATAGCATAGAGATCTTCAAAACAAATAAGCATTGCAAATTTAATCCTATCCATTGTTTCAAAAATCGTAAGATCTTGACCAGGAGATGCCCATGCAGCACCAATCTTTCCAAGGATGTTGTCTAACCATTCCCAATTACGAGAGCCTGGCACCCATTCTCCAAAAGGAACAATATGTATTTTTCGGTAAGTATTTGTAATCATCGTGTCGTTAGAGTATTTGACGAAGGTAGAAGCATTGTAAAGCCTATCTTGCTTATCTACATCAAAATGAGTAAGCATAATAGGAATCCCTAATTCTTTAGGTTGTTCTATAAATTTTTTGAGATTTCTATTTTCCCAACCATCTTTCCCATAAAATTCCAAGTTATGCCATAGATATGTAGAAATCATAATTTCTGTGTGGAGGATGAAATCAGGCTTTAGCTTAGCAGCTTCTTCAGCCATTTTTGTATATTTTTCTGTTAAGCGATCTTCATTTTTTTTCCAAGAATCATGACCAGGGCGATTTGGTTGTAGTAATGCTACTTGGTGGTGTAACAGTTTATTGTCTACAATATCACTCCAATGTTTCATCGATGCAAGTCCATAAGCAAGATTGCATAAAAAGATAAAAAGTACAAGATAGCTAGAAAGGTATCTTTTGAGTATAGCTTCTCTAACTGAGATTTTTTCATCGTAGCATATACTTATAATATCAGCAATACCAGCATTGACAAGTAAAATAATAAAACTTACTCCTACAGCTCCAAAAATATCAGCAGATTGAAGAAAGACCAACTGCTTCCAAAGAGCATCGGCTGGTAGATTCCAACGAAATCCAATAAATCCCATTGATCGGAAGGCTTCTATGGCAGTATAAAATAAAGGAAAAAAGAAAAGTCGAAATCTTGGAAAAACAGCCGAACAATATCGTGTCATCATTAAGATAAATGCTGTATACATTCCTAAAATAGGGTAAACAAATATTGCACTTAATTCATGAAACGCAATAATCCAAAACATTGTACAAAGGTAGTATAAAAACCCAAAAATAAAACCATAAGTGGCTATTTGCCGTAAAGATAGGCGATGAATAATAAATAGTAGAGGGACATAACTAAACCAGATAAAAGGCATATTGAACATCGGAAAAGATAGGGTCGTAAGAATGACCCAAGTACTAAAACAGACGATAATTAAATGTTTTTCAATAAATACAGCGATTTTTTTCATGAAGTAACTCGATATTTATAATAGTATTTTTTATTTAAACGATTTTTTTTGAGAGTATAGGGTAGCGTAGTTAATTGATCAAATTGCTCAGTACTAATACTACTGTAGGGAATGACCAAGACATGATATACCGAACAAAGCAAGATAATCCCGTGTTTTCTACTAAGGATAGATATATTATGATATAAAAAAGTTTTACTACCATCAATTGTATTCCAAGTAAGACCTTCTGGTAAAAAATCAAAACTCATTTCTTTATGGAAAAGTTTTGTATTTTTATATATAGATTTAGCTCTTGATAAAATAAGTATCGGAATCATGATCCAATAACTTATCCCCATTACCCACCAAAAGCCTAAGATTTTGATATTAGTGTAATTTTTTGTCCACACTGTTAATCCAGTAAAAATCAAAATCAATGCTGTTAGAGCATATAAAATAATTTTGTATGATCCTTGTTTAAGGATATATTCTTTCATCAGACAGACATAATCTTTTTCTGATACTTTTGTTTTTATATGAAGCATAAAACCCTCTTAGAGTATAGTATACACCGATTCGGAAATTTTTGTCAATGCTCAATGAATATAATCCAAGACATAGGCTAATCATTTTTAGATCTATTTTATATTAATCTGAAAATATTAGAAGTATTGCTTATAAAAAACCCTCCCGAAATTGGGAGGGTTTTTTATTTTTTAAATGAATCTAGCAATACTTTAATTTTTATAATATTATTATTTAATATTATGACTTGATGTTCCAAAGATATATGAAAGATCTAATCTAGCAAAGGTACTATGCTTATCAAGTGTATAAATTCCATTGGGATTATATTGATATCCTGCAGAGAATCCTAAGAGGATTCTATTAATTCCTAAATAAACAGTTGGAGCCAGTGTTAATCCCATATACTCTTTATTATTAAAACGCTGAGTCATATCGAGTGAATAGCCAAAAGAGATCGTTTTGATCTTCATTAATGGAATAGGGAGAGTTAATTTATTTTGAAGAAAACCGATCCCCAGTAATATCTCACCCTCTAGGTCTTGATCTAGTTTAGGAATATACGCTCCACCAATATTAATCAATAGAGCTTTATCATTTTTCTTATTATAAATAATATGAT
>JBOFDR010000242.1:0-3390 GCA_051647205.1 Brevinema sp.
GATATAATGCGAGAATTTTTTGAACAATCCAATCTTTCCATAACTTATGATCCCAATATCAGCATAACAGATAAGAGTCTAAGAAATTTCGACAAATTAATCCCAAAAATCATACCAGATTGTCAGACATGCTTAGATCAAGCACTACCCAATTATATCAGATTATCAGCAGCTGAGATGGCATTAGAAGAATCAAAAAAGCTCAATCATTAAGATTGAGCTTTTTTATTTTTATTTTTCATTACTGTTACTAGATAATAACAGATTAATATAAAACAACGAAATATCTTAGCAATATTTAATGGATTTTTTAGAAGCTCATATAGGCCTAGCCATCCTTTTTCTTGCATTGATAATGAAGGAACAGATTTGGCTCCTGCGATCACTTGAAAGCTATCATCTGTACCAATGGTCACACCTTTTTTAAATATTTCGTAGTTTTTGTTGATCCATAATTCTTGATACTTGCCATTTCCAAGATTAAATAGGGCAAGTTTTGCAGCACTTTTACGTAAAGAAACAAAAATCTTTGCTTGATCCGCAAGAGGAATATTTTCAGGATAATGGCTAACTACTCTAATTCCCGAAAAAGATTTCATTACTTTTTTAACGGTAGCAAATAAAACAGGTTTTGTACATCCATAAAAACTAACTGTGGATTGACACTCCGAACCAATCTGAAATGCATCCAGAATATAAGTCACAGGTAGAGCAGGTTTAATCAAGGCATGGTTATGCAATCGATACATAAGCCATGAAATTAAACTAGAAGCACATAAAACAACATCAGCTTGATTAATTGTTTCCATTAATTCTCTATTGAATAGTGCTTGAAATAATTTTTTTTCCGTTAAAATAATAATACGTGCATATTTGGAGTGGTGTAATTGATCGTAGAGATAATTTCGCCATTCATTACGTGAAATATCAGTAATTTTTACCCCAAAAATATAATACTCTGAAAAAGCCATGATACCTCGTTAACACATGAATATAAATATTATGCTATCTTTGATCAGATTTGTCAAATATTCAATAATATCAAAATCATAATAAAATAAATTAGTTAAATTTCTTAAGATTTTAAGGAGCGTTCCGAAATTTTATTAAGTTTCTATCAAAGTAGTTCAAAGGTGTTTATGAAAAAGAATTATATATTTTTATATTTTTTGTGTCTTATTTTTCATCCAAGATCTTTCTATTTTTCACAAATTAAAGCAGGTTCTCAATTATGGTACTCGGGATTTAATGCAGGTGTATCTTCTCAAGGGTTTGGTGGCGTTGCATCCAAAGATTCTGCATTTTTTTCTTCAGTAAATCCAGCCACTGCTGCAACTATTAATAATTTTCGTGTCTTCAGTTCTGGTTCTATCGAATCACCTAATTTTAGTGCTGTACTTGGAATTGCCTCACCGATCATTACCGGTGGGACTTTATACGCATCTACAGAATATTTACAATACGATCAAACAACCCTCACAAGAATTGGCTACGGGAAAAAAGTTCGATCTGATTTATCTTTCGGAATGGAAGGCATCTTAAACTTTCACAATGATCCTTTAAAATTCTACCTTGGTGGTGGATTTACTTTAGGGGTATTGTGGCTTCCGCCAGATTTTATTCCGATCAAAGATGGATGGGGCTTTAGTAATTTTTCTTTTGGTACAAAACTTAATATTGTTTTCTTTCCTATTGCAGGTATTTCAGAAAATCCAGCACCTCAGTTTGTTTTTCAAAACGGTATCGAAGCTACTTTTATGGATTTTGGTAACGCCAAATGGAAATTTATTACGGATTTTGCGATAGGATTTGTTCCATTACCAAGAAAAAATGATGTGCACCTACTTACATGGCTTTCTTTAGCTACTAGCTTTACTTTTTGGAATATTTGGGATATTTCTGTTGGGACTCTTTTAGGAAATCACCAACTTGGATTCGGAAGTAATAATATTTTACCCTTTACTTTTAGCACAGCTCTTGGCTATGAATGGGATACTTTTTCCTTCAAAGTACGTTACAATCTTGGAGCTGATCTTTTCTTTAACGAATTAGAATATAGGCATACCGTAGGTATGGAGCTTGGTTTTGGTCAAAACAATAAAAAAAATATCAAAGCAATTCTTTCTGTTCAAAATAATAAAAATCTCACTAATTATTTCTCACCTAACGCAGATCTCTTAGAAGATACTGTCACATTGCTCCCATCTATTATTGAAGCCAAGAATGTCAACGCATGGCGTATTAATATCGAAAATAAATCTGGATATACGGTCAAAACATTCGAAGGTAACAATAAAAAAATAGATAGTGAATATTATATTATTAATTTTTTAGAAGCCTATTTTGTTCCCACTAAATCAACTATTATCCCAGAAAAAATCATTTGGGACGGAAAAGATAACAAAGATAAGATTGTTCCTGATGGTACCTATATTGCGACCCTACAACTTAGATATAATGAAGATCAAATTACGACTTCTCAAAGTAATATAATTATTGTAGACACTGAGGCTCCTACTGCAAAAATCACACCTTCTGTCAAGACACTTTATCTTGGTGATGATCCCAGACAACGATTAATTTTTGAACAAGAACTATCTAAAGATCCTTGGAGTGTAAAACTTATCGATCAAGCTGATCAAAGTTCCTTAGCAGAGTGGGTTTGGGCGGCAGGCAAAGCACCCTTAACAAATATTTGGGAATTAAAAAATCCCCTTCGTGTTAATGTTGCTTCAGGTTATTATTCTTATATTGCTTGTTCCTTAGATAAATCTGGCAACATGGCTAAGGTAGTTGTAAGTAATATTGGGATTGAAACAAAACCTCGAAAACCTACAATTACCAGTGATTTCAAATCATTTTCTCCAAATCATGATGATGAGTTTGATTTTGTAAAAATATTCCCAGGTGATAATGCTCGTATAGGTCTTGTCTCTTCAAAAATATTAGTTTATAATAGTGCAGGAGATATTGTCCGATCAACAAACATAAATATTTCTAATATTCCATCGCTATTGGTTTGGGATGGGAAAGATTCTTCTGAAAAAAAACTAGATGATGGATCTTATTTTTTTATTTTAGAAAATACGTTCGACGATAAAGAAGTATTTCACTCTAACCCTTTAATTATCGAATTAGATAATTCTGCTCCTAACTTCACTTTAGACTACAGTCCAAAAAGATTCAGTCCTGATAAAGATTCTATAAATGATAATCTCAAACTATTTTTAAAAGCAAATGATGTCACTGGAATCGGTCATTGGAGCATCGCACTGAGGAACAATGACGGAGAAACCCTTAAAGAATTTACTGGAGATCAAGCTGAAAAATCATTCTCTTGGATTCCTGAAAAAGATTCTATTAGTAGTGGTGACATTATTTATATAGATC
>JBOFDR010000243.1:0-2008 GCA_051647205.1 Brevinema sp.
AGTGAAAAAATAATGGATGTCCTAATTTCCAGACTTGATACCCATGATAAAGATATTTTTCTTGAGTTTTTTTTGTTCGCGTAGTAACTAAAGTAACATTATGTTTTTTGGCTAAAAAACTGAGAATATAATCTAAATGAGTCTCTGCTCCACCTGCCTCATAGTGCTGAGGATCTCTCCAATTTATTGCTAATATTTTCATTTATTTTCTCTCTTTATTACGAACCAATCCTTCTTTAATAAAAATAATATCTTCTGCAAAATGAGCACATACATCAGCAATTCTTTCAATATTTTTTGTCACATTCATTACTTGCAGTAAATGTTCTACTTTTTCAGCACGGTTCATTTCTGTAATGAGTTGACAAAGTGTTTGGGTGCATAACTCATCAACTTTATCATCATATTCAATAATAGCAACAGCTTTTAAGGTATTTTCTTCCATAAAAGCATCACTAAGACGAGAAAGCATACTTCGAGCTTCTTTTGACATTTCGATAATTTGAGGATAATCTTTTAAAGAATACCTATCTTTCCAATGATAGGTAGATAAAGCTATTTTTGTTGCTAGATCTCCTACACGTTCCAAATCACTCGCCATTCCAGACATCTTAACTATACATCTTAGATGACTGGCTTCTGGATGATAGAGTGCTAAAATACCTAAACAATCCTGAGAAATTTCCATTTTAAGAGCATTAGCTTCGTCTTCAAGAGTTGTAAAGACCTGTTTAACCTCATCCCAATCTTTTTCTAAGGATGCACTAATAGTCTGCTCAATCATTTTATCGACAAGTTGCATATAGTATAGAATTCTCTCTTTTGTCTTACTAATCTTTTGAACTACTATCATTTTTTACCTTCTTTATTTTTCTTTATTGAGTTTTCAACGAGCATAAATAATGCAGGATCATTACTATCCTTAGCAATACTAAATGGTGTATCTCCATAAATATTAGCTATATTAAGACTTATATTAGGTTGAGACAATAATAATGTTGTAATTTTTTTATTTTTTCGACGAATAGCAATATGTAGAGCTGTGTCACCATTTTTTTCAACATGATTGATATTTGCTCTTTTTTGGAGTAAATCATTAACAATATCAAACTCTTCTGAATAGACAGCTATTGTTAAAGGTGTATCACCAAATAAAGACTCTTGCTCTATAGAAACTTTTTTTTCTAATAAATAAGTAACCATATCACATAATCCTAGAGAGATTGCAACATGAATAGCAGGAACTCCCTCATAACTTATCGCAGAAGGGTTTCCTTCCTTCTCAAATATAGGTTCTAGTAAATCTTTACGATTATTAGCAACAAGATTATAAACTAATTGATCTAGATCATTAAATTTAGTGAGTTGAGATAAAAAAGATGGATCATATTCCAAAAATAATTGTACAACAGCTACATCATTATTTTTAATAGCGTTTTGGAAAGCTGTTAATTTGTTTCTGTTAGTAAGTTTAAGGTTAGACTTTTTAAGTAATTCATTAATAATGATAGGATTTTGATGGTAATTCACAGCATAATGAAGTGCCGTATTCCCTTGACTATCTTGGTGATTAACTTGTACATTCTTTGAAAGAAAAAATAATACCGTATCAGTATTATTTTTGAATACTGATTTGATCAAAGGTGTATATAAAAAAATATTTTTTGCATTAATATCTGCACCCTTAGTCGCTAATAACTTAACAATATTTAAATATCCACTAAAAGCAGCATTCATTAAAGGAGTAGTACCATTTGTTTCTTTAAAATCTAATTTTAAACCCTTATCTATAAGTATTTTTACTAAATCTTCATGACCATAGTATGCAGCTAAACTTAAAAAATTCTCACCGTCTTTATTTTGATAACGAATATTAAGATCAGAAATCATATCCATAGAGTATGTATTATTTTTTATAGACTGAATAAATTCCTCGTTACTATTAGCAAAAATAGTCGCAACAGTTAAAGATAAAATACAGAAAAAAAATCGGATCATTTTTCCTCCC
>JBOFDR010000244.1:0-1787 GCA_051647205.1 Brevinema sp.
ATATAAAGGATCGTGACTTACTTTTTCTTTTAAGGGTAGTATAATTTAATAATCCAAATAAAAAATATTTGTATTTCTACATTTTCTAAGAGAAAAATTTTTAAAATGTGGATAACTACTAAAAAAACTGGAAAATTGCTTTTTAATGAGCAAAATTTCCAGTTTTTATAGTTTTTTATAGTGTAAAATGGTATCCTTAACTTGCAATCAAAAACTGTTTGTAAACAGTAGGAAAGGATACCAATTACATGTATAATAATAACACACTTAGAGCAAAATTTAAAGATAAAACGGTAAAAAACTTAATTTCCATGAGCAGTTTTGCTAGTTTTGCAGAATTAAGGTTTGTTTCAGATATTTCATATGGTTTAGCTTTTTCAGGTTCTTCACTTATTACTGATATTGCTAGATCTTTAAACGAGAATACTAAAATATCCTCAACATGCGAAAGACTATATAGAAATGCTACTAAATTTAATATTTCTTTAACTTCACAAGGATATGTCAATTTTGTTAAAAATTTAATTTCTGATAAAATAACTGTCAATATTGATGGCACAGAAATTGTTAAACCTTTTGGTAATAAATTTGAATCTCTTGGCTATGTAGTCGACGCTTCTTCGCAAAGTAAAAAACTTGTTTCTGGCTACCACGTATTAGAAATGACTGTTCCTTGCAAAAAAACAAAACACCCAATAACTATTTACTCAAAAATATATTCAGAATTGGAAGTTGGTTTTGAATCAGCAAATAAAATATTGCATAATGCAGTTAAAGAAATTGTTTCCTTATATGGTACAAACATCACTTTTATTTTAGATCGTGGGTACGATGATGTTAAAAATTTTAAATTATTTGATGAATTGGGAGTTTACTTCATAACAAGATTAAAGAAAAATAGAAACTACATTTGTGGTAAAAATAAAAGAAATTATAATCAAATTTCAGAGATGACTAAAGGTAAATTAGCAATTTCGTTCGAAAAATCTGATGGAACGAAGTATGAATTAAAAGCTTCGCATGTACAAGTAAAACTTAATAGTATTAAAAATAAGAAATTATCAATAGTTGCGGTACATGGTTTTAGTGAAAAAGGTCCAATGGTTCTTTTAACAAACAAGAAAATACAAAGTAAAGAAGAAGTGACAAATATTTTTTGGAATTACATGAAACGTTGGAAAATAGAGGAATCTTTTAGATTTAATAAGCAAGTGCTAAAATATGAAAAAATTCAACTTTTAACAATAAAAGCTATGCAAAATATAGTTAATATAATACATATGACATCAACGAGCATGATAAAAATATTAGCATCTGAAGTCTCAATATTGGGGGAAGAAATAATAAAAAAAGGATTACCGATTCCAGTAAAAAAACAAGCAAGTTATAGGCTATATCAGTTTGTGAAAGGAATTAGAAAAATATTGGAGAAAAGCAAAACCACTTTCTTTGATAGGCTTCCTAAAAGAAAAAAGAGAGAAGATAAAGTAATAACATTGTTCGATTATATGTAAATACACTAATTTTAAAAATAAAAAAAATCATATTATTAGATATGAATTTTTTGGCTTGCTTATCGGCTAAAAAAAGACTTTTTATAAGAAATATTGGAGTAAACAGATTATTTTTTTTTAAAAACCAGCAACAAAAAATGAAAAATTGTCAAAATGTAGAAATACAAGTAAATAATTGTTGTTTTTATTGATTTTTTTTGTTATAATTGTTGTAAGTTGTCCTAGTAAAACACAGATAAACTACATGTAAAATGCATAAATGACAACTTTTTG
>JBOFDR010000245.1:0-9948 GCA_051647205.1 Brevinema sp.
ACTCGCTTCATTTTAGCATCAATACAAGGAATAATAATTGAACCTTTTGTATCATTATTAAGCGAACTTATTAAAAGATCTAACGAAGAAAGTGTAATGATTGATTTTTTATACAACCAAGCCCAAGTTCTTAAAACAGAAAATCCTAATCTCAGCCCCATAAAAGATCCAGGTCCCGCACCGATCATAAAGAGATCAATATCTTTTACATTGAGTGTCTTTTCAGACAGTCTTTGTGTGATTATTGGAATAAGATCTGATTCAAGATCCTCAATCTCATATTTTATTGAAGAAGTAGAAGATCCGTCAAAAAAAGCCACCACAAGATTTTTTGCTATAGAAGTATCTATTGCTAAAATATTCTTAGGCTTCATCTGCAGTCTCAGTTTTTTTAAAATAGCTGAGAGCTGTGTCACCGTAATACTTGGTGTTTTGGTATCCGTTTAGGCTTTGTAGCTCTTCAATCTTGATTTTTTTCCCATGTTCTAGTGTAAAAATACCGTCTTCTTTCAAAAGATTCATCGCATCATGATGGAGTTTTTTCAAGAATCCTGAAATATCGGGATAAAATGGATCTGCAAATACAATATCAAAAGATTCTTCTGGAAAGAGATTGGGTACTTTTTCTACATTTGTACGGAAAGTTTGGTATTGAGACCTATCTACTAATTTATCGAGATTTTCACGAAGTGCACGATAAGTATCAGAATCTCTTTCTACAAATCCTGCAAAAGAAGCACCTTCTGATATTGCTGTAATTCCTACAGATCCAGACCCGGCAAATAAATCCAAAAATCTTGCCCCTGTAATTTCTGTTCTTATTGTGTTAAAAAAAGCCTGTCTTACTTTATCAGATGTTGGCTTTAATTTTCCTTCTGGGGCAAGAAGATTTCGTCCTCGCCAAATTCCTGAACTAATTCTCATATGATGATACCAATGTTCCTATAGATTGTCCTTTTAAAAGAGCTGTAATATTTTTTTCAGTTAATTCAGTGACACGAATGGGGAGACTTTGTTCCATTGCAAGAGAAATAGCTGTCAAATCCATCACACTTAGATTTTTATCAAGTACTTCTTGATATGAAATTTGATCAAATTTTACAGCATCAGCATATTTTTTAGGATCTTTGTCATAAACACCATCGACTTTAGTAGCTTTAATCAAAAGATCAGCATTAATTTCTAATGCTTTTAAAACACCTGCTGTATCTGTAGAAAAAAATGGAGACCCTGTGCCACCAGCAAAAATAATAAGATAGCCTTGCTTAAAATAATCACAAACAATATCTGGACTTGCTTTCTCAAACATTCCATCAATAGCAAAGGCTCCTAATACACAGCTTTTCACGCCAAAATCTTTTTCGAGACAATTTTGTAATGCCATTGCATTAATAGCAGTGCCTAGCATTCCAGCAGCATCTGATCGTACACGATCTAAAAATTTTGTAGAGGAACCTCTCATGATATTTCCTGCACCAATAACAACACCAATTTTACTATCAAATTGAGAAGCAGTCTTCATAATAGAAGACATTTCCATTAATGATTCGTGAGCTATCCCACCTTGTTCTCCAAGCATCTCACCACTGAGTTTAATTAATACACGTTTCATATCTGCTCCACAACTTTAAAGTACTTATATTGTAGTAAAAAAAATCATTCTTGTAAATAGTTATTCTTATTTTTTAAAAAAAAAGCCCTTTCTAGTGAAAAGACTTTTCTGTTAAATAGCGAAAAAGGACAGCACTACATGCCGCGGCGTTTGGTGCTGTTAATATTCTAGATCCAAGGCTATGACAGGTAACACCTGTTTGTAGAAGAGAAAATACTTCTGAGCTAGAAAATCCTCCCTCAGGGCCAATAATAAAAGCAAATTCTTTATTCATATCAATAGCTTCAAGAGAAGTAACATTATTAGGATTTTCTTCCCAAAATAAAATTTTCTGATCAAAATGATCCAACCGTGAGCTTATTATTTTCCAAGGGATTGATTCTTCAACTATACAATCAAATAATCCACCAACTTTTTTAATAGCTTCTAAGGCAATTTTTTGACGACGCTCTTGTTTTTTACTAACTTTTTGATCATATTTTGAAATAGATCGTTCAGAAAAAAATGGAATGATCCTTTGAACACCATGTTCTGCAAGTAATGCAATTGAATCATCCATAGCATCATTTTTAAGCTCACTGATAAAGGCTGTAGCTAGAAGAGGAATCTCTTTCCCTTTTTGTTGATCCAAAACTTTTAAGAGGACTTGCTCTGTGCTAATAGAAATAATCTCGATCTGATAAATAAAACCTGTCCCATTACTTGCTTCAAATTGATCCCCAACCTGCATACGAAGAACTCTAGTAATATGTTTAACCTGTTCTGCAGGCGCTTCAAAAATCTCTCCAATATTTGGGATTGTTAAAAAATTAAATCGTCTCATGAGAGTCTCTTTGAAATTCTTCTATTATTCCTCTTTCTGAAGATATGAGGAAATCGTTAAGGATAGCTTGAGCAGCATATTTGTCAAGATCTTGTTTTAATTTTTTACCCTTTTTCCCTGAACTGATCAAAAAATCACGAGAACTTTTTGAAGATAGAGATTCATCTTGAAAATAAATCGAAAAAGAAAAACGAGATCCTAAATTATGTATAAAATTCATCACTGTTGTGACAAAAGAATTTTCTCCATCATGAAGAGGTTTTCCAACAACAAATCCATCAATTCGATAATCTCTAACTAGTTTTTCTAGAGTAATCCAAAATTGTTCATTATTTGGGACTACATCAAAAGGTGAAGCGATCATTCGTAATTCATCGGTTAAGGCAAGCCCTATTTTTTTTGTACCATAATCAATTCCCAATAAACGTCCCATAGGATTATTCTTCCTTCATGATATATTGAGCAACTTTTTTAATACTATCAATAGGACCTAAAATATCTGAAAGTCTTGTGTGTACAGAATTTATTAAATATTCAAAAGATTCTGCGTTAAAATCTTTGATTGTTTTAAATTCTTCAAAGATCCGATCACCATTAACTTCGTTTTGAAGTAATTCTGGGAAAATCCGTTCTTGTAGTAGAACGTTAGGAAGCCCAATCAAGGTATCATTATGTAAATTTTCTGATTTGCGAAGAGCATTAAATGTAAAATCACTGAGTTTATAAGCAATAATTGGATACATTTTCATCATAACAGCTTCAATAGTAATAGTACCTGCACTAACAAGACCTATATCGCAGTGGTGCATGATCTCAAGGCTTGAATCTTTAATAAGATGGATTGTATGCGCAATAGATGTTTTATTAATAATTTCTAGGATGCTTTGTTTGAGATCATCGTGTGCAATTGTTAATAAAAACTCGCTTTGATATTCGCTATGTATTTTTTCTGCAGCCTTAAGAAAAGCTGGAAGTAGTTTTTCAATCTCTTGTTTACGAGATCCTGGCATTAATGCAATATATTCTATTTTAGAATTGAGATTGTGTTTAGTGAAGAATAAAGGATTTGGTACAAATGTCTTTAATTTTTTCGCTAAAGGATTTCCAAAATAAAAGCTGTTTTGATTATGTTCTAAATAAATAGATTGATCAGGTTTCATATAACAAAATAGTGCATCACATAATCCAGCCACTAAAGGAGTATTTTTTCTACCCCACATAGAAACACGAGGTGGGATGAAAAAATATATTTTTACTTGATCTTTGAAGTGTTTACGTATTTTTTTTGCTGCTAAGATACAAAAAACTTCATGATCCACAAGAATAACTTTTTTCACTCTATGTTTTTTAATAGCAGGAATGATTTTACTAAGCATGCTTATGTGTTTAAAAATAAATTGAGTAGCTTCTAAAATACCAATAGAAGAAAAAAGAGAATTATCTTCAGCTAAGGATTCAAGATGCTGATTACACATATGCACTCCACCAAGTCCAATAAATTGTGTTGGTATAATATTATTAATATCTGACATAAGTTCAGACGCGAATATATCACCTGAAACCTCTCCAGCAATAATAAAAATTGGTTCTGACGATTGTGACACAAAGATCCGTCCTATATATATTAGTGCCTATATTATTAAATAATTAAATATGATTAAATTTTTTCTAAAACATGCTTTTTAAATTCAGACTGTAGTGGCTCTAAGGATGTTTGTCGAGGGATACTTTCATCAAAGATGATATCACGATTTTTAATGTTTGATCGTGTTAGCACACCGATATTGTACTCTGTGACATCATAAAGTGTTCCTAGCTGGTCAGCTAAGTTTTTAGATTCATAAAAATGGAGTAGTGCTTGACTATTAAAATAATCTTGTCGATTAGGATTGGAACGTCCATAGTTTGCATTAATTACACCAAGATTATTATGTATTTTTGATAGCTGAGTAAATATTTCACGATGGCGAACACTATTATAGTTTATTTCACTGATTTTATTTTTAATACCATCAAAAATAATAGCAGCCTCTTGAAACTTCACTTGCGCTAGTCTTGGATTCCCTGATTTATAGAGTATAGAACCCATAGCATAGTTTAGTGTAGGATTGTTTGGTGTATTTTTATAAATCTCACTTAAGAGGTCTATAGCATCTTTATCATCACCATTTTTATGCTCCAACCACGATAAATTATATTGTAATAAATGGTTTAACTCGTTGGTAGGCATGAGATTTTTCGCTGTTCGATAATGGTACAAAGCTGTACTATCGGCAGTGGTAAGAGCGTCTATCTCATTTCCCCAATAATAATTTAGATGCCCGAGATTGATATGAGGTTTATAGGCATTAGGATTAATATCTAATGCTTTTTTGAATAAAGCTTCTGATTGATCGAAACGATTGGGATATCCATCTCCCATAGCAAGGAGAAATTCTCCCATAAGATTGTAGCTTTTGTCACTATTAGGATTTAATTTAATAGCGTTACTTAATAATGAAATCGCACCAACAATATCAGATGAGAGCATTTTAAAACGTGATACTTCATAAAAACTCTCAGAAAGAAGATTAGAAATGCCTTCAGGCTTAATATTGTATGTCTTTTTTAGGGACTTTTTTAAAGAATCTATTCTTCGAACATGGTTATCAAGAAATGGGATCATTTTTTTGAAAATATCTGCTGCCTGATTAAGCTTTCTTTTGTTAAGATAGTAAGCTGCTAATTTATTCAGGATATCAAGATTAAGGTATTTAGGGTTTACTTTATTGATAAATTCTGAAATAGTATCAATCTGAGACTCATTATTTAGTCTAATATAGACATCGATCATTTTATAATAAGGAGCAATGTTTTTAAGATTATTTTTGATAAATTCATTATAGATATTTGCTGCTTTGAAATATAATTCTTCTTTTTTAGTAATATCTTTTGGGAAGTAGTCTGCATAATCAAGATGTAAATCTCCATAATAATCCCATACTTCAAATTTTTTAGGATGGAAAAGACTTAGATTTTTCATAATGCTAATAGCACGTGGGAAATAATCCATACCAAGATTGGTATAAAAATCGCTTACATGCATATTAATATCAATATTTTTAGGTGCTGCAATAATACCGGCAAGATATTTTTGTTCTGCAAGTTTGATCATATCTTTTTTAGCATATTCATCTCCATAAGCAATAAACCATTTAGGGATAGGTGTTCCTGCAATCTTATGTGCTTGATTGAAGAGTGATTCTGCAGAGGTAAATGAATCATTTTTTAATTCAACAATACCTTTTTTGAGTAAAGAAGTGACACGAAGTGGTTGTGCTACCCCAAACCAAACAATAAGACCCATGATCAAGGATAAAAATCCAAAAATAGTCATTTTTTGGGATGTTTTAGTGAATTCCTCTTTAAACTGCTCAAAGCGAAGTATATCTTCTGCAAAGAATGTTGCAAAAGATTTTTCTTCTGTAACATCTGAATAATTAGGAGTAAAATTATTATTTTGAAGATGTTTTGATAAAAATTCTATGATTTTTTCTTCAGGAGTATCAATTAATAATAAAGAGATTAACTGCTCAAGATACTCTTTATGAAATAAAGGATCTAATAGAATATTTCTTAAATTAAAACGTGTTTCTTTATCTCTAAGACTATTAATTTTTTCACGGATAGCAAAAATTTGTTCTTCTGTTAAACGTAAGGATGTTGCCTCAGAAAGAGCACCAGAAGAATCAAGCTTAGTCCAAGAATCAAATCCCCTTTCTTCTTGAATAGATTCTTCGTAAATCGTTGGTTTTAAAGTTTCTGTAAATAATGGTAATTTTTCTGTAGGAGGATCTGGTTTTAGATCTGTTTGAGAAAAATCAGGAAGTGTTAAATCATCTTCATCTAATTCATTGTCAAAACCACTAGTAGGTTGTTCATTTTCTTCCGTATTTGCAATACTTTTATTTTCTTGGAGTAGATCATCTGGATTTTCGATATCAAATTCATCTTCATCATCTAATGAAAAATCAGGATGTTCATCCGATAACTCGTCATTGAAAGAAATATCTTCAAAGTTATCTTCATTAAATGAGCTTTCTTCAGAGTCATTTAAGAAATCATAAAGATCTAAATCACTGTTTTCATCGTCAGAATTTATATCATTAATACCAGGCACTTCATCAATAATATTAGGCGAATCTCGATAGGTGTTTTCATTATCACTATCAGAATCTATTTTAAATGATTCTGGCTCTTCAAAGTCTAAATTTGCTGTATTATCTGTATCTGTAGGATTATTCACTAATAAATCAGAATCGAATTCATCAAAATTACTGTTATTATCTTCAATGTTATTTTCTAAAGAGTTTGGAATCTCAAAATCTTCTACATCTAGAAAATCATTTTGTAAATCACTATTTTCAAGATCTTCTTCCTGAAAATCTAATTCTGATAAAGCGTCTAAAACATCATCAGACAGACCATTACTAGGATTTTCTTTATTTATAGAATCAATATTATTAGTATTTGCTATCGATTCTAAATCATCATTGTCCAATAATATTTGGGTAGAAGATTCATTAATAAATTCATTAATCTTAAAAGAAATATCGCCAGGAATATTTTTATTTTGTTCTAAGACATTGTTACGCTCTGATATACCTGCAGAAGAGGAGTAGGAATTAAATATTTTGCGAAAATCCATTAATGGTACTCTTTATCAAACTATTTTGTATTATTTCTGTTATTAAAAAAATGATATCTTTATATTTTCGGAATTTTTTTTGAAAAATGTATATTTTTACCCTGAAAATAATCCTTCACTAATCCCTTGCAAAACAAAAAGCATCAATGTTTTTAAATCCTTGTTCTTCTAATTTTTCAATAATATGCACAATAGTACTCCCTGTAGTAAAAATATCATCTACAACAAGAATGTTTTGATCAAAACATTCTTGTTGGATTGGTTTTTTAAGAAAAAAAGGATTGTCTTGCTGTTTTCGTTCATTTCCTGAGAGATGTTTTTGTAAAATGGCATTTTTGTTTTTACTTAAACAATCTTCATAGGGGATGTCTAAATTATCTAGGATGCGAGCAACAGGATTAAAGCCAAGTAATCTATAGGTTTTGTAACTGCAAGGAGCTACAATAATATAATAATTTTTTAAACTATCTCGATACGGCATTAATAATCTTGTCAGGTCTTTTTCTGCAAGCAAAGAATTTTTGAATTTATATTGAAAAAATATCTTTTTTATAATAGGATCTTGGTAAGAAAAAACAATAGATAGTTTTTTCCAATTATTTTTCAGGCTTAAACAATTTTGGCAAACACCTTTTATTACCCAAGAATCATAACATACAGAGCATCTGTTCTCATCTTCCGCAATTAAAATGATTTTTGAACTACATTTCGAACAAATATGCTTGAACTCTTTGTTACTATGAATTTTCTGACATCTAGCACAGGGCTGATTGATAAAAATTCGCCATAACCATGATAAAAGCTGCATGCAAAAATCCTATTATTTTATTGATATTGTATTATACATGATTTTGCAATTCTCGTCTAAAAAATGAATTTTTTATTTTCCTCATCTTTGAATATTTCTAAATTAAAAAACATTTTTTGCCGATATTATTTACAGATATAAAATACCAAACAGGAGGTACTATGATTAGGAGTGCCTTATTATGGAATTTTCTTTTAATCTTTGCTCAGTCTGTGTCTTTGTATGGAGTTGTTGAGTTTCAACATATTAAAAATAGACAGGTTGCTCAATTTGAGTTAACAGAAATTATTTTGGATCTTTCTAGTCGAGATTCTTTATACTTATTAGATCGTTGGATAGAGCTGAGTCCCAAATCTTTTAAAAATATTGATTTCACTAAAGCCTATCTATTAGCTGCAGATCGTAATCTTGAAAGAAAAGATACAAACAACGCTCTTATATTTTATATCAAATCATATCAATCTCTTGATAAAAATTATTCTGATAAAATCACTGCTGCCTATAAGGTATCTCTACTTCTTTATGCACAAAAAAAGAGACCTGAAGCCTTATTTTATATTAATAGAGCTATTGCACAGCTGAAAAAAAATACTCACCCTTTTCGATCTCAAATTAAATCTCTAAAAAGACGTATTGTATGGCGTTATTTTTCTCGTTTAGAATATCTTCCAGACAATGCGATTAGTGCTGTTTCATTTGATGGGGATGATGTTTGGATAGGGATGTGGTCTGGTGGCGTGGCACGATTTAGTAGATCTGGAGCACGATTAGATCTTTTTAATGCGAGAAATACTGCAATACCTTCTAATTATATTAGAGATATTCTTATACAACCTACCAAAGTATGGGTTACTACAGATAGAGGATTGGCTTTTTATGATAAAGCGACAGGAAAATGGACACAAATTCCATTTTTTAATGGATTTAAATTAAAACGATTAATCTTTGATGGGACTTATATTTATGTTGCTACTTTATTTAAAGGTGTTTATCGTAGTATTGATGGTGTATCTTGGGAAAATATTGTATCTAGGCATTCTGTATTAGATCTCAAAAAAATTGATGATGAGCTTTATATAGGAACTCCTGAAAACGGTATCTATCGTTATCACAATAGTGTTATTGAAGAATTTTTACCAAAAATTTCAGCAAAAACTATTATTTCTGATATCAATCCTAAATTTTTATGGATTGGAACTTATGGTCAAGGTCTCCTAAAAGTAAATAGAAGCAATGGAAAAATTGTACAAACCTTTACTAAAGCAGAATTGGGATCTGATTATATCGAAAGCCTTTTACTTGTTGATCAAACATTATGGATAGGAACACTAGAATCCGGTGTTATTGTCTATGATCTCAAGTCTAAAGATTGGGAATCAATCGCTTTAAAAGAAGGTTTACCAGGTATGGATATCACTACAATTACTCAAGAAAATGAATTTATTTGGTTTGGAACATTAGCTGGTGGTATTGGCATTTACCTATTTCAAGATAAAGAAGGTTAAGTTATGATCATAAGAGCACACGAATATGAACAGACATTAAATAATTCTGCATCTGAGGCTCTCGGATTGATGAGTTATGGAGATGTTTTTGGTAATATATCTTACGCACAGTCTGTTTCTTTTGAACATGGTAAGCTTCAAGCTGTAGATGATGTATCTTATTCTTCTTTAGCTTGTAGGATTTTTGAAAATGGAAAAGTTGGTAATGCTTTTGTTAATGATCCTAGCCAAGCTCAAAAAATGATTGCAGATGCTAAAGAATCTTCTTTATTTGGAGAAGAAATATTTTTTTCTTTGCCTAAAAAGTCTTCTTATAAGCCCTTAGAATGGTTATATTCTGATAAAAATATGTCCTATTCAAAGCAAGACCTCAGAGATCTTGCTTTTGAGTTACTTCAAAAAATTCAAAAATTTGCTCCTAAATCCAAAATTTCTGTCGATATTCATCAAAGTTTTTCTTTATCTTTTTTGAAAAATACTAATGGCTTTGATGCAGATTATCAAGAATCTTCT
>JBOFDR010000246.1:0-2886 GCA_051647205.1 Brevinema sp.
TTACAAACAGATGCTCAAGATAGACCTCTTGAAAAGGCATCTATGAAAAAAGTGACCATGCAAACAAAATAAACACTTTTACAATGAAAAAAGAGTATCTTATGATACTCTTTTTTCTGTTTTTAATCATTTTTTATTAAAAATATCTTTAATATATCATTAGATATTTTAACTTATAGCATAGAAAGTAAAAATAACTCTTGACGAGTTCATGATAATAAAGTATAATTTCAAAGATAATTACCCTTAAGGATTAAATCTTATCCTTTGTGTGGTAAGATAATTGAGGAATATAATAAGATGGTATATCTTGATTTTGAAAATGAACTTAAAGAGTTAGATAACACTTTAGAACAGTTAAAAGATGATATTAATCCTGATATGAGCAAAATCAGTCTACTCGAGAAAAAACGTATCGAAAGGCTTACTTTTTTATATCAAAATTTAACTTCGTGGCAAATCACACAAGTTGCACGACATAGTAATAGACCTGGATTCATAGATTATTCAAAGAATATGTTTTCCGACTTTTTAGAATTTCATGGAGATCGTTTATTTGGGGATGATGGTCCGACAATTACTGGATGGGGAATGTTAGGTGATCAAAAAGTCATGATTATTGGTCATGAAAAAGGGTCTGATATTGATTCGCGATTATATCGTAACTTTGGAATGCCTAATCCAGAAGGATACCGAAAAGCCCTTCGTGCTGCAAAATTAGCAGAAAAATTTAAAAAACCGATCATTACACTTGTCGATACTCCAGGAGCTTTTCCAGGAATCGGTGGAGAAGAACGTGGACAAGGCGAAGCTATTGCTAAAAATATTATGGAATTTTTTGGGATTACAGTACCTATTATTTCTGTGATAATTGGAGAAGGTGGTAGTGGTGGTGCCTTAGGGATTGCTGTTGCTGATACAGTGATGATGTTTGAAAACTCGATTTATTCTGTGATTTCTCCTGAATCTTGTGCATCTATTCTTTGGCATGACTCAACAAAAGCTCAGCAGGCTGCTGATTCTCTCAAATATACAGCTCCTTATTTAAAAAAATTTGGTATTGTTGATGAAGTACTATCTGAGCCGCTTGGTGGAGCGCATCGTGATCATAAGCAAACAATGGATTACCTCAAAAAAGCAATCTTAGACAACCTTAAAACATTATCCAAAAAATCAAATAATAAACTCTTAAATGATCGCTATAATCGTTTCCGAAAACTCGGTTTTTTTATATCAGAATAAATATCATTCTTTTAGAATTTCAAGGAGAATATGATGAGTAATTTGAAGAATCATCTTAAAAACATGGAGAAACACAATTCTTCATTTGAACAATTTATCCGTTCCCTACCCGTCCCCGTGCTTAAAGATTTTATAAACGGAGATAAAATCCAAGCTGTTGGATTTGAAAAACAAAATCAAGCTGTTGGTTCTAAAGATGCAGATGCTGTGGCAAAAGCATTCCCATTAAGCGTTGCTAAAAGTGAAAATAAAATCCTCAAAGCAAAAGGAACTATAAATATTTCTGAAAAAAGAGTGGCCATTCTTTTTTCTGGTGGACCAGCTTCTGGTGGACATAATGTGGTTGTTGGTGTTAAAAAAGCTCTCGGATCTAATAACACACTTTTAGCTACTACAGCAGGTCCTAAAGGACTTTTAGTTGGTGATTTTTTTGAGATTACTGACGAAATGGCTCACAATATCCTCAATACAGGCGGATTCGATTTTATGGGATCTGACCGTACTAAAATAAAAACTGAAGAACAATTTGTGATGGTTAAAGATGTAGTTGCAAAAAATAAAATAGATACAATTATTGTGGTTGGTGGAGACGATTCCAATACAAATGCTGCAATCTTAGCTGAATTACTTGAACCTCAAAATGTTACTGTTGTCGGTGTCCCTAAAACAATCGACGGAGATCTTCAATTAGGAGAACTTCTTCCTATTTCTTTTGGATTTGATACTGCAACAAAAACCTATGCCGAAATGGTAGGAAATATTCTTCAAGATACCTCTTCATCTCTCAAATATTGGCACTTCGTCAAAATCATGGGACGTGCTGCCAGTCATGTAGCTCTTGAAACTGCTCTTCAAACTCGTCCTGCTTATACTATTATTTCTGAAGAAGTTCTTGAAAAACAAATGTCTTTGTCTCAAGTAATTGGCAATATTGCTGAAGTGATCGAAAAACGTGCTGAAAAAGGGATCAATCATGGATTAGTTTTAATTCCTGAAGGATTTATTGAATTTATCCCTGAAATGCGTGCTATGCTAAAAGAAATGGACGAAATTATTGGACATAATATGGATGCATTTGCAGGTATGACTCTCGATCAAAAACGTGACTTTATTCTCGGAAAATTACCAGCTAAAATTGTTAGTTTATATAAAGAACTACCAACTAGTATCCAAAGTATGCTCTTATTGGATAGAGATTCTCATGGAAATCTTCCATTATCTCAGATTCCTACCGAAACTCTTGTTATCGAAATGGTTGCTCCATTAATTAAAGAAATGCAAAAATCTGCTCCTGTTGGATCAAGCTTTGCTTCTTATAAGTTTGCAGCATTAAACCACTTCTTTGGGTATGAAGGACGTTGTGGAGCTCCTACATTATTTGATGCAGCGTATTGCTTAAATCTTGGCCTTGTTGCTGGGTCTTTAGCACTTGGTGGATATACAGGTTATATGGCTTCGATCACAGATCTTCAAAATGGTGGTGTAGCTCAAGCCGTACCTTTAACAGGACTTCTTAATATTGAACGTCGTCATGGTCAAGATGAGTTTGTGATTGAAAAAGCTCTTGTCAAACTTGATTCCCCAGCTTTTAAATTCTTTGAAGAAAGAAGAAAAGAGTGGTCAGAGACTGATATTTTCACTTCT
>JBOFDR010000247.1:0-11115 GCA_051647205.1 Brevinema sp.
TTGGAACAAAATAAATCTCATGATCTTCGTCGTAAACACACCACTAAAGGTCCTCACCGAGATGATATTTCGATCTTTATCAACGATCTTCCTGCTGATAAATCAGGATCACAGGGTCAAAACCGTGCATTAGCCTTTGCTCTAAAGATAGGTTCTGTTGAGATCATCGAGCAAACACTCAGTCGTAGGCCGATCTTACTGATTGATGATGCACTGTTAGAAGTTGATAACACGAGACGCAGAAATATTTTTCAAAAATTATACTCTTTAGATTTACAGTTGTTTTTCACAGGATCAAGTACCGAATTTTTTGATTTTATCCCTAAAAATATTTTAAAAAAAATGATTGAATTTTAGTTTTTTGGAATGTTAACACTCTTTCTGATAATGGTTAGACTATCAAAAGATCTTCTGAAAAATTGATGATATTTTAGTTGTGTGCATCATTAACAATTCCTTTAACCATCGCAACACTATAAAAAGATCCTGTGAAAATATTTTTTTCAGACCAATTAAAAGAATAGTTAGGTAAGTAATCTGTGTGTTCAATCTCAAAATCTTCTTTGAGTAATTGATATACTGTTCTACCATTAGATTTTCTCTTATGATTAAAATCAAATACTACTATTTTTTTGATAAGGTCTTTATTTTGTTTAATTTGATCAACAACATCATTAATTTCTTTACCTTCTAATAATGTCACAAACAAAACAATTTGTTCCCACTTCAAATACGATCGAAGAGTATCAAATAAATAAAAAAATGATGTTCCATTGTGAGAGGTATCAATCAAAATATTGGGATGAACCCGATCAATTCGATAGGGAATTACTTCTGATGCAACATTTTGAATAAGTAAGCAGGGTAGATTAATTAAGGAAGAAATTCCCTTAAGTGCTAAAAGAAAATTCATGAGATGACTATACCCAAAACGTAGTAACGTAATAGAACAACCATCAATTTCAAAAACAGAATAACCTTGATCATTAATAGACACATTTGAAAATTCTTCTAGTGTAAGAAAGATCAGCTGAGCATTGGTCAGATAAGCTTCTGTTTTAAGAATATTTTTAACTATTTCTTCCTGAGGAAGTGAGAAGACTAGGGTATTTTTTTTGATAACACCAGCTTTATTGGAAGCTATTTGCTCCAACGAACCTCCTAAAAACTCTCGATGCTCAAGAGAAATCTGACTAATTAAAACTAACTCAGGTTGACAAAAATTAGTTGGATCAAATCTCCCACCCACACCAACCTCTAAAATAACATACTCACATTGTTGTTCAATAAAATAGATAATTGATAAAAAGAGAATAATCTCAAAAAAATGGAGATCATGCTTTTTTAAAAAATTTTGATAACCTATAAAGAGATTAGTTAATACTATCTCAGAAATGAGTCCGTCTTGAGTCTCAATACGTTCGATAATATTAAAAATATGTGGTGAAGTAAACAATCCTACTTTTTTTTTACAACTACATAGCAATTGCAGACATGTTCTTGCAATCGTTCCCTTACCTTTTGATCCAGTAACATGGATATATTTTAAGGAATCAGGATCAAATCCTTGCTCTTTGAGTAATCGATACACTCTCGCTGGATAAATATCTTCATCTACTCTATTTATAGATGAAATTTTCATTATCAGATCTAAGATCATATAAAATACCTCAAAATAAAAATATCCAAATCAATCTGGGTATTTTTATTTAATTTGTTCTATCACTATTTCAGAAATAATTTTACTGCCATTTTGTAAGAAATCAATCTTATCTATTTTTGTTTTAATATGTTCTAAAACCTCAGGGTCATCAAGTATTCTTAATAATTTATATGGTAAGCGATAAATATCGGTTGTCCAAATCACCCCTTTTTTTTTGAAAAAACGAACCACATTTCTCTCTGCTGTATTTGCAGAAAAATTAACTAGGACAGGAAGTTTCATTTTAAAACATTCTAAAATAGTAGCAGGCCCACTTTTTCCAATAAAAAGGTCACTGATTTTAATCAATTCCTGAACATGACTTACAAATCCTAGAACTGTAATTTGGATAGATGAATTTTTATTTTGAAGTTCATGTTTGAGTAGAATGAGACGCTCATATAATTGATGATTTTTAGCACAAACAGCAATAATATTTAATTCTTTTTTAAGACGGATGATACGTTTGATACTTTGAAACATTTTACCAACACCTTGACCACCGTCTGTCATCAAAATCGTGAAAACACCTTTTCTGATGTTGTATTTTTGATAGATATGATCATCAACTACAGAATCAGCATCAAAGTTTTCACGTAAGGCAGGAGGGACAATTATAAGTTTTTCTTCTTTATGTTTCCATTTCAATGCCTGTGATTTAGCGATATCTGAACAAACCAAGAAGAAATCTCCCCTTTTATCCCAAAATGGAAATGTTTCAAAAGTATCAGGATTAAGAGTAATAATAGGAAATGAAAGTTGATATTTTTTTTTGGCATCAATAGCAACAGTCTGAGGGAAAAAATGAGTTGCAAGGACAATATCAGGATTAACATCTCTCATGTATTGCATTGATTTTTTCCAAACAGAATAATGTAGCAAGGGCATATACAGGTGTGTACTAAAAAAAAATATCTGCGCCAAAAATTGGGTAATCTTTGTAAAAATAGGATAAGCTAACATAAAATCCCAAGATTTTTCAATATAAGTATTGAATGCAGGTTGACCAGCATCAGCAAAAAAATTACTACAAGTGATCTTATACTGATTGGGATATTGTTTTTCGATAATATCTGCGATAGCGTGAGCTGGGACTCTGTGTCCCATACCAGTATTAGTGTACGCAATAAATATGTGTTTTTTCATATTGATAGAAATACCTTTACCGTATTATAAAGTACAATTAGATAAGATCATGTGATGACAATTATTTATTTATTATAAAATAATTTAGTATAATTTGCAAGTTACAGACCCAGTATCCAAGAATTAGAATATAAAAAATCCCTATTTTTAGAATATCTAATAAAATAGGGATTTAATTTAATGATTAGAGAGATAGTCTGACGAATGCATTAATTTTTGAAGATCCGAGTAACTCAGATATTTTTTTGCTCTCATCAAAAACAAATGGTTGTTCCAAAAGAATACTTTCGGAATAAAATTTGCTCATCATTCCTTCAACAATTTTTGGAATCACAGCATCTGGTTTACCAGATTCTTTTGCTTTTACAGTATAAACCTCTAGTTCTCTGTTAACGATATCTTGAGGGATATCTTCTTTATGAAGTCCTAAAGGATTCATAGAAGTAATTTGCATAGCAATGTTTTTCATAATTTCATCTGATGGGTTACCATCAAAATCAATAGCAACAACAATTTTATTCATATGAACATAGTGATAAACATTACCTTTAATATCTAAAATTTTCCATTCAGATAACATAACATTTTCACCAAGTTTTGCAATTGCTGCTTTTCTTTCTTCATCAATATTTTCTGGTAATTCTGCACCAGGAGCAAGACCTGCTTCTAAAAGCATTTTAGCTGTCTCTTGAGCATATTGTTGAAACACTTCTGTTTTTGCAACAAAGTCTGTCTCACAATTCACACGAAGAGCAAGGAACTTGTTACCAATATGAGCAAAAGCAACAGTACCTTCTTTTACTTCATTATCAGCTCTTTTGCTAGCTTTTGCGAGCCCTTTTTGACGAAGAATTTTTACTGCTTCGTCGATATTTCCACTAGTTTCTTCAAGAGTACGTTTTGCGTCCATCAAACCAGCACCGGTCATTTCTTTAAGTTTTTTGATATCTTCCATAGATATAGACATTACGATGTCTCCTTACTCTTATTGTACGTCTTTTTCATACCCTTGAGCAAGTTCATCAACGGAATCATCAAGAGTAGTTGGGTGTAAGATTGTTTGTTCTTCAACTTCAGAGAATTCTTCTTCAGCTATATCTGATTTTGCGTGTGTTCCAGCACCTTCGATAATCGCGTCAGCCATGATAGAAGTTAAAAGTTCTACAGAGCGAATTGCATCGTCGTTTCCTGGTACAACAAAATCAAGAAGATCTGGATCAATATTTGTATCAGCGATACCAAAAACTTTGATACCTAATTTGCGAGCTTCAAGAACAGCATTGATTTCACGTTTTACATCAACGACCCACAATGCTTGAGGGATTTTTTTCATATCACGAATACCATCATAAAACGCAAGCATTCTATCTAATTCTTTTTGAAGAGCAACACGTTCACGTTTAATCATTTGCTCGCCTTGAGTTTCTATTTTACGTTCAAAACGCTTCATCTTTTCAACGGATTTTCTGATAGTACCGTAGTTTGTTAAAGTACCACCCAACCAACGCTTGCTCACATGATACATTCCACAACGTGCACCTTGTTCTTTAATTGCTTGTTGAGCTTGTTTTTTAGTCCCAACAAACAATACGTGTCCGCCATTTTCAGCGACGTTTTTCATTGCGGCATAAGCTTCTTTCAGCTTTTCCATTGTGTAACGCAAGTCTACGATGTAAATCCCGTTTCTTTTAGTAAAGATATAAGGTTTCATTTTTGGGTTCCATCTTTTTGTTTGATGCCCGAAATGCACACCAGCTTCAAGCAGGTTACGCATTAACTCGGTATCATTGTAAATAATGCTTGCCATAAAAATTTGTCCTCCTACAGACATATATAATATATTTTGATATTATAACATAATAAGACTTTATAGTCAATCTCTTGTTTAGATTAAATCTTAAGGATACAAAAGGTTAGCCCTTTCTCCATAAAGTGTTTGATAACTGTGGTAATTAAAAGTAATCTGACGCACATAGTTACGTGTCTCATTATAAGGTATTGCTTCAATAAAAAAGAAAATGTCGTTAGTTAAATGTGAATACTCTTTTTTCCAACGGTTCACAGCACTAGGGCCTGCATTATAAGCCGCCAGCGATAAATAAATATTATTATCAAATTGACGATAAATACGATCATGGTAATAAACACCCATTCTGAGATTATCTAAAAAATCATGGTTTGTGAATTCAGGTTTTCTCATCCATCTTTTAATATCATCAGCAGTATATGGCATGACCTGTGCAAATCCAACTGCACCAACTGTAGAATAAACACGTTTTCTAAAATGACTTTCTGTCAAAAAAGAAGAAAGCATCCAATAGGCTAATGATTCATCATCATGAGAATTTTCTTTAATTACATCAAAACAAGGTTTTGGGAAAGTAAGTTTCAAAAGATCCTTTGGTAACGAAAAATAATGTGCATAGCTATAGTAATCTCGATTATAAAAATACAATCTAAAAGTCAAATATCCTTCTATCTCACTATTTAGAAGGATATTTCTGTATCTATAGAAATATCGTGCTCTATCGATGGGACTTTTACGTTTTTTCATTGCCTTATCAATAAATGTAGTAAGAACATCCATTGTTTCAATTGAATAATTGCTAAGATTTTTTTGATATTTTTCTAATTCAGGGATCTTAGGAATATCTTTGAGTTTTTTATAGACTATTTTATCAAATTCTTTTTGATCTACCGAAAGACTAGAAAGATCAATCAAACCACATAGTTCTTCATCTAACAACATCACTTTTTTAAGTGACAAACGTTCTTTAAGAGGATAGTTTGGAATACTATTTTTAATATTTTCTGTATATGTTTCAAAAATTTCTCTAAATTGACCTCGAAGCATAAGTTCTTTTTGCCGTGCAACTATCCCCTCATACATAAAAGGATGGTGAAACATCAGGTATAAGTATGTCTTATAAGCTTCTTCTTTTTTATCAATATGTTCCTTAATCAGTGCATACATTAGCTGAAAATTAGGATTGTTTTTATTTTGATTGATACCAATGTTAGCAAACTGCTCAGACTGTGCAATGTTCAATCGAATTAACGATCGTAAAATCTGATTATGTGCATTATTATCAATCTTGGTGTAATTTTTTTTGTACCAATCTAACGAACGATCTACATTTTTAGAATATTCAATACTAAAAGGGAGTTGAACATAAAAATCTAAATTATGTTGCTCTTGTGCCATCCACGCGATCTCATCTGCAGAATCAAATAATTTCCTACGAACAAGTTTAGCATGTGTTTGTTGATAAAATCTTTTAGATAGGTTTGGGTTAGCCTTAAGATATTGATGCATTAAGACAGCTGCATCTACAGGTTTACTATTAGCTTCTAATATAGCAGCTTGGGTAGTAACATAATATTCGGTATCCTGGGCTAATTCTGCATAACGTTGAGCAAAAACTAATGCTTTTTCCTGATATTCAAGAAGTGGAATAGACATTTTGGTATAGATATCTAATTCATTAATATTAGTAACTAATAGAGGATCAATCGTATCAAGTAATGATGGATAGACATCATACTCTTTAAAAATAGAATATACTTTTAGAATATCTTCTAAGCGATAAGGTAGATTTTGTTTAAATTTAACAAGCTCAATCCAAGCTTTCCCCTCATCAGCAAGGTTTTTATTAAAAAGCATCATTGCTGTGTAGTTTTTTTCACCCCAAAGCACTGGAAACAAAAGTGCATCTATCGATTTTCTCGCAGAGGTCTTGGATGGAACACGAATAATAGAATGAAGTAGGGTTTTTTGTTCAGCAGGAGAGAGGACTTTTTTTTTCAGTTTGATAAGTGCTGTGAGGTATTTTTCAACATAAAAAGGATATAAATGATTATATTTTTTATTAAAAAACAGTTTATCAGAATCTATAAAACGAAACACTTCTACAGATTTATTGTAATCTCTTAACTCTAAATAACTACTTGCTAAAATATATTGCAAATCAATGTGATTTGTAAGCATGGGATTTTGTTCGAACATTTCTTTTATTTGACGATAAAATCCTTTACGGTATGATCTTAGAATAACATCATTCTCAATATTTTGAGGGACACTAGTGCCAGACAAATATGAAGAAAATGAAAAAAGTAATAAAAACAAAATGATATTTTTTTTCATATTTAAACCCTCTTTTTAAAAACGACATCATTAATTTTCAATTAATTAGTAAGTAATTATAATACTAGAATAATATTTTATCAAATACTAGCAAAATTGTAGATTTATATACAAAATAACTCTATAATATTTATTATAAATAATACCTAGGAAATTATCATGAAAAATCTCTTTTTTTTATTTTTTGGCATAGGGGTCTTATTGTCTCACCCTTCAATTTTAATATTTGCAGAAAATAAAGATATATATACAATATTAGAGGGAATCTGGCAATCTCCTGCAGAAGGCGAACTGACAGCTTATTTTAATTTTAATAACAAAGGTAATTTTACGATCAGTGTTGTTCCTGATTTTGAGTATGATAAATTAACAGCTGAGCAACAAGAAGAAGTTATTAAACAAAATACTGCTGATATCCAAGGTTATATTAAAATAATAAAACCCTTGTCACATCTCCCTCATCAGCAAGGTTTAGGCGCAGAGGCTGAGATTTATCTTAATGGAGAAAAGTCAACAAATAATATAGATGTTACAGAAACTAAAATATATACTTATACATCTAATGAATCGGATAAAGTTATTTTTGCAGAAAAACCATCCAGTAAATAAATTCAAACCATACCCTATTCTTTTTTAAGCACAAGTATTCTTGGAAGATTATTATAATCTGAGATTAATTCACGAATAGGATAGATATCCTGCGAAAAAAGATTGGATACAGCTTGATGTTTATGATCTATTTCTAAAACAATAAGACCACCATTATTTAATTGATGCTCTGCAAATTCAGCAATATGTCTATAAAAAAGCATCCCATCCTGCCCTCCATAAAGTGCAGAATGTGGTTCAAATTCTTTTACACTATTTGTTAAAACTTTCATATCATGATCATCAAGATAAGGTGGGTTGGAAACAATACAATCCCAACTTCCTAATGATTCCCACTGTTCTTTTTGTAAAAAATCCATTTTTTGAAAAGAAAGATTGTTGCTATGAAATCCTAAAAAATCTTGAGATTGGATAAATGGTTGATCAACAATATCGATCCCCTTGATTTTTTTATCTGGAAAGATAGCATGCAGAGAAAGAGCGATTATCCCTGTACCAGTACATAAATCTAAGATTTTTTTCTTATTTTCAATATTTTTTTTTACTGCGTCTACAAGATGTTCTGTATCATAACGAGGAATTAATGTTTGTTCAGAAACAGGAAATTTATGCTGATAAAAATAGCTATAGCCCAATATTTGTGCAAGTGGCTTTCCCGTAGATCTCATCTTAATAAGCTCAAAAAAACGAGTGATTAAGTCCTCAGAAACAGTTTTTCCTTTATTGAGAAAAAGATCGTGCTTTTTTATTCCAAACACTTCCTCAATAATACGTATGATCTCTTCATCTCGCTCAGGAAATTGATCTAAAGGTAAAAAAAAATTTGATTCTTGGATCATATCATCATAATTCATAAACATCCTCTGTATTTTCAAGATTAATTGTTTCAAATAAAGATTTTCGGTTTTTAACAAAGATAAACTTTATAAAATAAATACTTAAATAATTAATTTTCAAAAAACCAAAGTATTGAATTTTTATCAAAAAAATAGTATTATTAACATGAGTTTTATTTCATTAGGATAGTAATCATGACCAAAGCCGTCATCACAGGAAAAACAAAAGAAAAAGAATCAGAACATATTTTTGAGATGCTACATCACACGTTAAAAAACATTGGTGTTGACTATATTAATATAAATCCTGAAGATCCGATACCTGTTGATTTAAAATTTGATATTATTTTTTGTATCGGTGGCGATGGGAATTTTATTGGTGCCGCACGAAAGTTTGTTAATTTTGACAAGCCTGTTATTGGTATCAATTCAGGAAATCTTTGTTTTTTACCTAATATTTGCCCTGAAGAAATCCCTGTTAAAGTACCTTATCTGATTCAAAAAAAAACCCATGATTGGACAAAACGACTAGCTATTGTTGGACGAAATAAAGATTTACAGCTTTGTGCTTTGAATGAATTTTTATTTTCTAATACTAAAAAAGGTGTTCTATCTCAATTTACCCTCTATATTAACAATTACAAATCTATGTCTGTTCGAGCTGACGGATTACTTCTTGCAACACCAACAGGATCCACAGCTTATAACCTATCTGCTGGAGGAGCTATTGCTTTACCGGATATGGAAATTCTATTAATTACCCCTGTATGTCCACATATACTAGGAGAACGACCTTTAGTAGTTGGTTTGAATAATGAGATTAAAATTGTAAATTCGAGTAATAAAGAATGCAACGTGTGGGCGGATGGGCAAGTATCTATTCCCTTTAACCCAAATGATGAATTTGTGATTCAAAAACCAAAATATATTAAAACACATCCTCAGACTACAAAAGATTTTTTTGAAACCTTAGCCTTAAAATTAGGTTGGAATCCACAAAACATTATCGAAAAATAAATAGGATCATCTATGTTAGAACGTATTTCTATTAAAAATTATGCCGTCATCGATAACCTTGATATTGATTTTAAAGAAGGATTTTCTGTCTTCACAGGAGAAACAGGAGCCGGGAAATCAGTACTTATTGGTGCTCTAGGATTATTGCTAGGTGCTCGAAGTGACTTTTCTTTAATACGATCTGGTGAAGAACGCTTAATCGTTGAGGGTGAATTTACAATAAAAACCCCTGAACTAAAAACATTTCTCAAGGAATTAGATATTTCAGATCCAGAAACACTGATTATTAAAAGAGAAATACACCAAAATGGCAAAAGCCGTGTTTTTATTAATAGTTCCCAACAAACTCTATCTCGCCTCGAACAAATAGGAGAGCGATTGGCAGATATGCATGGACAGCATGATCATCAATTACTTCTGAATAAAAATATTCACGGACAGATTTTAGATTCTTTCGCTGGCTTAAAAGATAAGATTACTTTGTTTAAAAAATTATATCATAAGACTATTACTAAAAAAGAAGAAAAAGAATTACTTGAAACAAATGCCGATTCTCTCAAAAAAGAACAAGCTTATTATCTAAACGCTCATCAAGAAATCACCAAAGCTAGTCTCAAATCTTCAGAACTTGAAGAGCTTGAACAAGAGTTGGCACGTATGCAAAATCATGAAAAAATATTTTCTGCACTGAACAAAGCATACCAAGGAATCTACGAATCAGAATTAAATGCTACCCAATTAATCGAAGACGCACAAAAATCATTACACACAATATCTTCTTATGCTCAAAAATATCAAGAAGTCTCTCAAATGATGGACGATGCGTTAGCACAAACTCGTGAAACAGGACATTTACTTTCTTCTTATTTAGAGGAAATGGATTTCAATCCTGCTGATATGGATGAAGTATTAGATCGGATTGCTTTGATTAAAGAACTTCAACGAAAATATCAAAAAGATTCTGTCGAAGAATTATTGATCTTTGCATCTCAATGTGAAAGTTTACTTGATAAAGTAGATAATCTTGATGAGGAACTAGAACGACTCACAAAAGAGTACAAAGACTTTAAAAAACAATTAGGAGCCGAAGCTCTTGCTTTGTCCAAAGATCGCCAAGAGGCATCTCTCAGATTCAGCAAAGCCATCGAGCATGAACTCTCTTTTCTTGAGATGTCTTCAAAATTCGAAGTAAAGATTACCTATGCTAAAAAAGATGATTCTTTTTTAATCATTAATAACACACCATTACTAGTAACAGCTGAGGGGATTGATCGTATAGAGTTTATGATTTCTTCTAATATTGGCGAAGAACCAAAACCTCTCGCTAAAATTGCATCTGGAGGAGAGATTTCTCGCGTAATGTTATCCTTAAAAGCAGTTCTTGCAGCAAATGATCCTGTAGAAACGGGAATTTTTGATGAGATTGATGCTGGCATTGGAGGTATGGTGGCTCATAATATCGCTCTTAAAATGAAAGAAATTGCAAAATTACGCCAAATTTTTAGCATTACGCACCTAGCACAGATCGCTGCTAAAGCAGATCACCACTACCAAGTTCGAAAAGAAAATGACGGAAACAAAACATTCACTAAAATAATCATTCTTTCTGAAGAAGAGCGAATTAAAGAAATTGCCAGAATGCTTGGTGGAGAAAGTAATAC